>JBARDR010000135.1:0-10081 GCA_049795335.1 Gelidibacter sp.
GATAAAATCTTATTGCAATCTGACTACGTACGTCCTATTGGTGACAATAGCCAGTTTGAATTAGGATACCGTGGTAATTTCAATCAATTGGATACCGATTATAGCCTGCAATTTTTTGAAAATGGCAACTTTGAAGTAGATCCAAATGTCAGCAATAACTTAATTTACAAAGATTATGTAAATGCCGTTTACACCCAATTTGGAAGTAAGATCAATAAGAAATTCTCTTATTTAATGGGCTTGCGTATGGAATCTGCGCGTATTACGATTGATCAAAAAACCACTAACGATGTACAAAAAAAGGATTATACTGGATTATTCCCAACCCTTAATCTTGGCTATGAATTAAATGAGAACCAGAGTTTTCAATTAGGATACAACCGACGCATCAGAAGACCATATTCCCGTTTCATCAACCCATTCCCGTCAAGAACTAGTCCAACAAGTTTATTTGTAGGAAATCCTGATATCGATCCTAGCTATTCCAATAAAGTTGATTTAGGTTATTTGACTAAAATCAATAAGTTAACCTTGAACTCGTCCATCTATTATGAAAGAGCAACCGACGTGTTCAGTTTTATTAGTGAAACCACGGGCGATTATTACATTAGAGACATCAACTTCACCATTAATGAAAATGATCCAAATTTTGACAATCTTACGTCTCAATATGAAAGTGTGAATCCTGTAATTAGAAGAACACCGATCAACTTGGCTACAAATGACCGATTTGGTTTTGAGTTTACCTTAACTTACCGACCATCTAGAAATTGGAACATGAATGGTAACTTTAACCTGTTTCAATCAAAAACTACAGGTGTATATAATGAAGTAGATTACGGCGCAGAAAACTTAAGCTGGTTTGTACGTTTCAATAACAAATATACCTTACCTGGTAAAATTGACTGGCAAACACGTATTTTCTATATGGGACCTAGTGAAGATGCCCAAAATAAAACAAAAGGAATGTTCTCAACCGATTTGGCCTTTAGCAAAGATGTTTTCAAAGAACAAGGTTCCATCGCACTTAACGTGAGCGATGTGTTCAATACCAGAAAAAGATCGATGGAGTCATTTACTTCTGCATACACCAGTTCTTCTGAATTTCAGTGGAGACAAAGAAGTTTCAATATCTCACTTACCTACCGTTTCAACCAACAAAAGAAACAACAGCGAAGCATGGATCGCGGCGATAGTGGTGATGATTTTGATTTTCAAGGATAGACCATTCTTACTTTATGCTTGAGACTTTAAGTTTCAAGCATAAAGTAAAAACCGAACAACATAAGAACAAAAAAAAAGCGGTTTCATAATTTGAAACCGCTTTTTTAATATATAATTTGAAGTTACTTCTATAAAGTAGCTGCTTCTCTTTTTGCTTTGCGTTCTTCTTTTATTTCTCTAAAACGTTCTATTGATGATCCAATGACCCAATAAGGAATAACGAAAGTCATTAAAAATATCATTAACCAAAAACCCATGGTCAAAATGGTTAAAAAGGCTATAAATCCTAAATATTGTTCAAATGTAAACATGTTGCAAGTTCTTTATAATAATTAAAGCAAATATAAGAGAAACCTTTTGTTTATACAATACCCATTTTAAGATTTATTAACAAGGTTTTCAATAACTAGGGGATATGTAAAGCTTTTTGTTCTAAAATTTCAACCAAAAACCAGTATCAAGATTTGTTTTACTTCCGATAGTTTACCATTTCAATCAATGCGATTCCACATAACTTTTAAAATTATTTAGGATGGCCTGCCAACCTTCTCTTTGCATCGCTAATGAATTTTGTGCTTCGGCATCAAATATAGTGGTCACTTCAACATGTTTTCCAAGGCTTTCAAACGTTGTTGTTGAAACGCGTCCGTCAGGCATTGTATAGGTAATTTTTTCTTGGTCAAAAATCTCATCATAAACACCTTCAAAATCAAATCCAAAACTTCCATCCTTGGCTTCCATCCGGCTTGACATCTTCCCACCTACTCTTAAATCATTTTCTGCCTTCGGGCAGCACCAATCGTCGCTTGCAAAATTCCACTCTGTAATATGATTGGGTTGTGTCCAATAACGCCAAATCTTTTTCAAATCTCCCTTAATTGTTGCTTCTACTGTTATCTTTTCTGGGTTCATGACATTTATAATTTAATGATTCTTCCCGCGTCAAGTTATATTTTGTTTTTTGGTTTAAAAATCGTTCAATAGGTTCACTTCGAATTCTCAACAATTTTAAACTAATAATAAATAGGGCTTTAGAAAGTCCAATAATAAAGTCATCTCAGCTGAAAATCGTGAAATATAATCGTCTGTCTATGGACAAGACTTTTTATTAGTTTTTTAAGATTAATTTTTATAAGAACGCAGATGACACGGATTATTTATGATAAAATATGCATAGTTTTCGCTTTAAACGTGATCCGAATAAAACCTCATCTTTTGCGTTTTATGCTATTCATAAAAATAGATCCAAGTTCTATATTAAACGCTATTCCATCGAATGTAATCCGATTGTATTTCCTTCGGTATCCATAAACAAGGTAATAAACCCATGTTTGCCAATAGACATTTTAGGAGTCACTATTTTTCCACCTGCTTTCTCGATGCGCTCTTCTTCAATTTTGCAGTCCTTGCTTCCAAAATAAACAACGGTAGAATTCCCTCCCGATTTCATACCTTCCGTTTTAACCAAAGCACCACTGGCCCCATAAGTATTCATGTCAGCAGAAAAACTTTTCATTTCCATTTCATCCTCGGTAGGACTAATTAACCCTTCTAATTTTGTCCCTAGTACAGTTTCATAAAACCTTGAGGCTCTATTCATGTCATCTACATAAATTTCGAACCAGACGATAGGTGAGTTTGCATTCATAACAACTTCATTTTTAAGTTTTTATTAAAATTAAAACAAATTCACAAAACTACACGTGTCATCCTGCAAAAAATCTACTTCTGAAGAATTTATTTTTGCCTACGGCTGAGCGAAGTATCAATTACCCCAAAATATGACGCATGCATTATTCTTTTTATTTTATGAGAATGAAATCCTGTTTAAAATAGTATCGAAAATTCAACATTCAACTCAATCTACGGCACAGTCTTTAAACAATGATTCATTAAAATGTTAATATCTGAATATTGACGGCTAGACAAACCATAAATCCTAATCTGCACTCAGTAATAACACCCGAATCTATAGCTACAATAATCCCCCATCTATCCTTCTAAAATTCAGCATAATATATTTTATTATTTATAATTAGTCTAAATAAGTTTTGATAAATTAGTTCTGCATCATATATTTGCGGCTTATTTATAATCAATCCAAATAAAAATGATGCTTAAAAATATATTCGTGTGCCTTATTTTAATAGGTCAATTGAGTTATTCACAATCAAAAATAGAAGGCACTGTTACCGATGAAGGCAAGCAAGCCATTCCTTTTGCTAATATTCTTATAGAAGGCACAACGGTAGGAACGTCTGCCGATGCTAACGGTTACTTCAAATTCACAAATCTTGCCCCTGGAGATTATACTATTAAAGTTTCCTATGTTGGTTTTAAGCCTTCCGTTCAAACGGTGCAATTAAAGGCTTACGAAACATTGAGTCTGAAATTTCATCTCCGAAGTGATTCAGAATTAGATCAAGTAGAGGTCTTTGGAAGCCGATATAAGCATCCTGATAAAATTGAAGCGCTTACCAGATTGCCTTTGGCGCCATATGAGCAAATACAAAGTATCTCCATTATTTCTGACAAGCTAATCGCACAACAAGGCAATTTAACGATAGCGGATGCTACAAAAAATGTTCCCGGCGTGTATGCTTTTGCTACCTATGGTAATAAACGTGAAAGTATGTCCTCCCGTGGTTTTAGAGGAATTCCTATCTTAAAAAATGGCGTGCGTGTACACTCCGATTTTAGAGGAACCGGAATTTTGACCGATATGCAAGGGGTTGATAATATTCAGGTTCTTAAAGGCGCGGCCGCAATTACACAAGGTGTCGCCACCGATTTAGGGAGTCCAGGAGGCGTAATCAATATTGTGACTAAAACTCCTAAATATTACTATGGCGGAAATGCGTCCGTAAGAGCTGGAAGTTATGGCCAAGCGCGTACTACATTTGATGTTTATGGACCGTTAACATCCAATGAAAATGTTGCTTTCAGAATCAATGGTGCTTTGGAACGTGCTGACAGTTTCCGCGATGGTGTGTCCTCCGACCGATTTTACTTCAACCCTTCTTTTGAGTGGAAAGTGGACGATAAATCCACACTGACTTTAGAAATGGATTATTTTGATGATAGTCGAACGCCAGACTTGGGAACAGTTAATCTTGGAGAAAATGATACCAACGCCATTTATGATTTACCGCACAATCGCTTTTTAGGATATGCCAATGACAGATCTTTAACCAAAAACGCTACTTATTCCGCACGTTTTAATCGTGAGCTTAATGATAAATTAAGTTTAAAAGTGGCTTTTTTTAAATCAGATTTAGATTTGAATGACAAAGGTGCAAGTCTTGGAACTGTCCTTAAAAACCCGGCTGGATACCCCATCTACAATCAAAGCAACCGTGGTTATTCCATTTCTGACCGGAAAGATTCCAACAGCGTCCTACAATTTGACCTGATTGGAGATGACGTAAAAACGGGAGGCATTTCCCATACCTTTCAAGTAGGATTTGACTACAGAACTTCAAATTTTAGTACTTCAACCCAAACCGCATCAAACGTCGATACCATTGATGTGTTTACAGAAAACAGCATTGAATTACCTAATAATTTGAATTTAAGCGCTGCAAGTTTGGCCGGTGCAAAATCAAGAGCGCTTGGTTTTGTTGCACAAGACGTCATCACTTTCAATTCATGGTTAAAAACATTTTTAGGTATTCGTTATAGCAGCACGCAAACAGAGGCAGAAACAGAAACCACGCGAAGTGATGCTTTCAACCCATTGGCAGGCATCATTCTTACGCCTTTCAAAAATATCAATGTATTTGCTTCTTATACCAACAGTTCTTACCCAAGAACAGCCTCCAGATTAGACGTAAATGGCAATACGCTGGGCAATGAACGTTTTGATCAATTAGAAACTGGAATCAAAACCAATTGGTTGGACAGCCGTTTAAGATTTAATCTGACCTTCTTCAAAATCAACAATAAAGATATTAATCTTCCTGTTTATGACGAAAATTGGGTAGCTACGGGCTATTTCCAAAAAGGTGGAAATGATGAACGCAAAGGAATTGAAGTTGAACTGAGTGGCCGTATCCTTGATAATCTTGAAGTCATTACGGGCTACTCCTATATCGATGCACAATATAAAGAACACACGTCATATGTTTACGGATCAGCGCCTTTAAATACACCTAAGCACACTTTTAATGCGTATGTAAATTATAGCTTTAAAGAACAATTAGAAGGTTTATCGGTTGGCGCAGGAGTTTATTATACTGGCGAACGGCCAATAAATGATTGGAGTTCAGGAGCTGTAACTCATGAAGGGATCGTGCCAAACCAAAAGCCATTTTATGTAGATGCTTACACGCAAACCAATGCTCAAGTAGCTTACCAATTTAACCACCATTGGAATTTCAGATTTTTACTGAATAACGTTTTCAATGAAATTGGTTATAATGCCTATCGCACCAGTTATATCAATCAGACCGATCCGCGCAATTTTGCGGGCGTATTGACTTATAACTTCTAAACTACAGTTTATATAATTTAAAAGCGCAATCTGATAAGGTTGTGCTTTTTTTTGAACTAATATGGGATGGAATTGTGTTTTCCTTCGGGAATTAATATGGAAAATACCAACAAATTCAGTGCAAAGGCCTAAATTTGTAAGTAAATTAATCATCGAAAATCATGGAATACAGAATTGAAAAAGACACAATGGGCGAGGTTAACGTACCTGCCGATAAACTTTGGGGCGCACAAACTGAACGTTCCCGCAATAACTTTAAAATTGGTGCATCTGCATCAATGCCTTTAGAAATTATTTATGGTTTTGCTTATCTTAAAAAAGCAGCAGCATTTACAAATTGTGAATTAGGCGTTTTACCTAGTGAAAAACGCGATTTGATTGCCCAAGTTTGCGATGAGATATTGGAAGGAAAGCACGATGACCAATTTCCATTGGTAGTTTGGCAAACCGGTTCTGGTACGCAAAGTAATATGAACGTCAATGAAGTTATTGCCAACAGAGCACAACAATTGGCTGGCAAAACAATAGGCCAAGGTGATCCTATTATTGGAGCCAATGATGATGTCAACAAATCTCAGTCTTCAAACGATACTTTTCCAACAGGAATGCATATTGCGATTTATAAAAAAATAGCTGAAAACACAATTCATGGTGTTATTCAGTTACGAAATACACTTCATCAAAAAGCTACGGAATTTAAAAATGTCGTAAAAATTGGACGCACCCATTTAATGGATGCTACACCTATTACGCTTGGTCAAGAAATTTCAGGCTATGTAGCGCAATTGGATCATGGTCTAAAAGCATTGCAAAATACCTTACCTCATTTGAGCGAATTGGCACTTGGAGGAACTGCCGTAGGTACTGGTTTAAACACACCTAAAGGGTATAGTGAACTCGTTGCAGAGTATATCGCAAAATTTACAGGCCTACCTTTTATTACAGCGCCTAACAAGTTTGAAGCACTAGCTGCACATGATGCGTTGGTTGGAACGCATGGTGCTTTAAAACAATTGGCAGTAAGCTTAAACAAAATCGCCAATGACATCCGTATGATGGCTTCTGGTCCAAGAAGTGGTATTGGAGAAATCATCATTCCTGCAAATGAGCCAGGAAGCTCGATTATGCCAGGAAAAGTCAATCCAACACAATGCGAAGCCTTAACTATGGTTTGCGCTCAAGTTATGGGTAATGATGTGGCTGTTAGTGTTGGCGGTACTCAAGGACATTATGAACTGAACGTTTTCAAACCTATGATGGCAGCCAACCTATTACAATCTGCTCAGTTATTAGGAGATGCCTGTAGAAGTTTTGACGAACATTGTGCACAAGGTATTGAGCCTAACCACGATGTGATCAAACATTTATTAAATAATTCGTTGATGTTGGTAACCGCTTTAAATACAAAAATCGGTTATTATAAAGCTGCAGAAATTGCCAATACCGCACATAAAAACGGAACAACATTAAAAGAAGAGGCTGTCAATCTAGGTTATGTAACCGCTGAAGATTATGATGAATGGGTAAAACCTGAAAACATGGTGGGCGAACTTAAATAATCTTTCCTCATAGATTAAAAAAGTATAAAGCCCTCGGGAATTTATAAAAAAGCAAGTTTATTTTAATAACTTGCTTTTTTTTTATGCGTATTTCGCAACTTAGTTAATTCTTAAATTTTACAGATGTCCATACTCATTATCAACATTAAAGAGCTCATTCAAGTTAGAGATTACAACGTTACAATAGTTAAGGGCGAAGACATGAAATTTCTTCCCACTATTAAAAATGCCTATCTCATTATCGAGCATGACACTATTGTTGAATATGGATCTATGTCAGATTATATTGATCATCATTATGAAGCCGACGAAGTGATTGATGCCAAAGGAAAAATGGTGCTTCCTGCCTGGTGTGATTCCCACACTCATATTGTGTATGCCGGAGATCGATCGCAAGAATTTGTGGATCGCATCAATGGACTATCTTATGAAGAAATCGCCCAACGTGGCGGCGGCATATTAAACTCCGCTGAAGTCCTACAAAACACATCTGAAGAGGACCTGTATCAACAATCCCTAAAACGATTAAACCGCGTCATGAAATTGGGCACTGGCGCCATTGAGATAAAATCAGGATATGGTTTAACGGTCGAAGCCGAATTAAAAATGCTCCGCGTCATCAAACGCTTAAAAAAAGAGTCCTTGGCACTTATAAAAACAACTTTACTGGCTGCGCATGCCGTTCCGAAGGAATTTAAAGACCATAAGGAAAAGTTTGTGAACCGCGTCATCTCTGAAATGATTCCGCAAGTTGGTCAAGCCAAACTCGCCGATTATATTGATGTGTTTTGTGAGAAAGGTTATTTCGATTTAGAAGATACCGAACGTATTCTACAAGCGGGTGCAGCTTATGGACTGATCCCCAAAATTCACGTCAATCAGTTTAATGCTTTTGGAGGCATTGCCCTTGCTGTAAAATATAAGGCGCTTTCTGTTGATCATCTTGAAGAAATGAGACCAGAGGATATTGACGCCTTAAAAGACAGCAAGACTATGCCTGTAGCGCTTCCCTCCTGCTCCTATTTTATAAGTATTCCGTACACACCAGCACGTCAAATCATTGATGCGGGGTTGCCTTTGGCCATCGCATCCGATTATAACCCAGGGACGACACCAAGTGGTAATATGAACTTTGTAGTCAGTACAGCCTGCATCAAATTACGAATGACCCCCGAAGAAGCAATCAACGCTGCCACTATAAATGGCGCTTATGCCATGGGAATTTCCAACCAATACGGAAGCATTTGTAGAGGAAAAAAAGCCAACCTCATCATTACCAAAGAAATAGAGAGTTATAACAATTTGCCTTATGCCTTTGGCGATAATTTGATTGATACCGTAATCATAAGTGGAAAAATATTAGATTAACCGGTGTTAACTAAATCCATGGAATAAAGAGCCAATTCATACCCGCCAGACAATCTTGCCGGTTTTAAAGCAAATTAAAAGTCTGTTGATTTGTGAAATTTATTATGAAAAATTTGAGCTAGCTTTCTTAGGGAACGAGTAAGTCAGTAAAAATTCGTGAAATTCGTTCCATAAATTTTAGAAGCTGAATCGAGATGCAGTAAAGTCATTGTATTAGCTTGACCAATAAGATGCTGTAAAGACCATATTTCAGGAATTATAAAGCATAAAAAAACCGAAAATCATCTGACTTTCGGTTTTTAAATTTTAATTTATTTTGATTATTCCAAAGTGAATTCAGTGGTTGAAACCAACTCCTTCTTATTGAAAATATTCACAACATAACGGCCTTTGTCAAACTGTCCTTTTGGAGAAACAAATTCACAAATATTAAGATTTCTGTTTTCGTAATTAAATTTGCTCACGATACTATAGTTCAATACAGTGTCGCCAAATTGAATCTGCTCATTAGCCCCTAATACAGTATCCTTAGGATCTAACACCTGCACATACAATTCTTTATCCCCCGCGCCAACTAAAGTGTTTTTTGCCACGGTATAGCAAATTCTGATTTTGTCACTACGACGTGCGCGTTCTGTAGGAATTAATTTTCCTGAACTTCTTTCAATAACTCCAAATGCTTTTAACCCTACAGCTTGTAATACTGCTGCATTTTCAACAACGGTTGCCAATTCAGTATTTTGAACCAACAACGAATCGGTAAACATGGTACGTTCTGCCAATCTTACATTCGTGCTGTCCAATGATGTTGCTAATAATGCATTTTGGATTTTCAACTTGTCATTTTCAGTTAAAAGTGCTTTCATTTCTTCTTGAAGAGACAAATATTTCTTTCTGTAGCTCATTAAGCTATTGATGCTATTTTGAGATATTTTCAAAGAATCCATCAAACCTTGAATTCTACCTCTAGCCTCTACCAAATCTTGATTTGCGACTTTATTTTCTCCAATGGCAATATCATATTGTTTTGCCATATTGTTTAAATCAGTCATTACCAATTGCTTCTCCTTTGTTAAAGTAGCTTCATTGGCCTTTTTTTCATTATATAATTTTGAGGTGTAAAAACCCGTTCCAACAAACAGGGCTAATAAAATCCCTAAGGCAATCTTTAATCCGGTATTTTTGTTACTTTTTGTACTCTCCATAAGTTTTGTTTTTAGTTGTTGATACTTAAATTAAGGCTGGTTTAAAATTATTTAATTGTTAGGAAATAAATAATGATGTACTTTTAATTCTTCAAATGTAAAATTAAATTCCAATAATGGACAAACTTGTTCTATTTAAAACACACGATTTAGATACGTTATTAAAAAAAAGAGCCAATGAATCCAAGTTTGGCGAACATATTCAATTACTTTCTAATTCTAACAATATATAC
>JBARDR010000136.1:0-3079 GCA_049795335.1 Gelidibacter sp.
GTCTTGTTGGGTACCCCTATTTTATATCTGTCTCATAGTGATGTGATCGCTGTCTTAATACAATGTATGGCGCTATAACTCTGCTATAAGCACGGTATAAGCACGCTATAACCACGCTATAACTATACTATACTCTTGCTATACACTGTAAGAAGATATTATGTATATTTGGAGGATAAGAGGCTGTTGTGTAGGGTATTGTGGATTGTTGATTGGGGATTGTTGATTGTTGATTGAGGATTGTTGATTGTTGATTGTTGATTGTGGATTGCTGATTGGGGATGGGTGATTGTTGATTGGGGATTGGAGATTGTTGATTGTTGATTGGAGAGTTAGAAATGAATACAGAAATTGGTTATTTAATTAAAAACAGTTGAAATTATGGCAAAGCAAAAAGGTATTATTCCGTTGGTTGGGACGATTGGCGGCATTAATTTTTATTATTTGTTTGGGAAACCTGTGGCGCGGAAAGCTGGCGGTGGTTTTAATGGGGCTGATATTAAAACAAAAAAGAGTATGCAAAGGGTTCGTGAGAATAAGAGTGAATTTGGGAATTGCTCGCGGGTGAATAAGATGTATCGGCAGGCGTTACGACCGTTTTATAACAACCATAAGTTTAGGTTCTTTCATAGTCGGTTGATGACTTTATTTACTGGCTTGAAAGCCTTGGATTCCGAGAATGCACGTGGTGTACGTCGGGTTGACAAAGGGGTGGTGACTGATGCTGGAAAACATCTGTTACGAGATTTTAGTTATACGCCAGATTGTGTAATTGGGCAGGTGCTGCCGTTTGAATCTACCATGGATTGGACGACTCATACCTTCCAGTTTCCGAAGTTTTCGATAGATCAAGTTTCTTTTATTACGGGCGCGACGCATGTGGCCTTGCAGTTTGGGGTTTTGGACTTTAATTTTGAGACTATGGATTATCACCTACACATGGCTGCTCCGCAAATGCTACCCAAAGACTTTGCGGGTACGGGCTTGAGCATGACGCCTACAACTTTGCCTACGGGATTGGGGACTCAATTGGCCGTATTAGGGATGCGCTATTATCAGGAGGTGGATGGGATGATGTATTTGTTGCATGCGCAGAATGGGGTGGGGATTGCGGTGGTGGCGGTGAGGTAGATGGAGAGTTCAGAGTTTTGGGAATAGAGTTTGGACTTCTAGAGTCTAGACTGATTGTTTATTGTTGATTATTTGGGGATAGGCTTTAAGAGGTTGACGGGGCGATTACTGTGGGAATGGATTTACTATTTGATAGTAAATTCTTGGTTTTCAGTAGCACTCCTCGACTTTTTCTCCTTACCACAATGAAAGAATTTTCTTTGAGGCAGTTAAAAACGACACCCTTGAAGTGCTTATGTAGAATGCTCTATAATAGAAATTATGGATGATGGAAGCTTTGTGATTTACTAATTACTAAAAGAATTCAAAAATCAAGAGAACTGCTACTATGCGGTTTTTTTGATTTTAATGAGTGAAAAACAAAAGTTACCGATCTTTATCTCTTTCTCTAGCAAAGATCAGCTACATTCCTGATTTCCTTTGGCTTCTTATGTTTGGTTTTCCTACATTTACAGCTAAAGCTAAAAATTACCCTAACCAATCTATTAAATGGCTAAAAAAGTCCAGACTAAAAGTACTGAGGAAATCCTATGGGATTCAGCTAATAAATTACGCGGTTCTGTTGAACCATCCGAATATAAGCACGTTGTATTAAGTTTAATCTTCTTAAAATTCGCCGACGATAAATTTCAAAGACGCCAACAAGAACTGATTGCCGATGGCAAAGAACAGTTTTTGGATATGCCTCCGTTTTATCAAGCCGATAATGTATTCTACTTGCCTCTAGAAGCCCGATGGTCATATATCATGGAGCACGCCAAGCAAGAGGATGTGACGCTTAAAGTTGATGCGGCTTTAAAACTGATTGAGCAAAACAATAAAGCCTTAGAAGGCGCTTTACCTGATAATTACTTTTCACGCTTGGGTTTAGATCAATCCAAGTTTTCAGCGTTGTTAGATACCATTAATAATATTGATACGCTCAAAGACGAAAGTCAAGATGTGATTGGCCGTGTGTATGAATACTTCCTTAGCAAATTCGCGATTGCAGAGGGCAAAGGAAAAGGGGAGTTCTATACGCCAAAATCTATTGTGAACTTGATTGCCGAAATGATAGAACCTTACAAAGGTAAAATCTATGACCCTTCTTGTGGGTCTGGCGGTATGTTTGTGCAGTCTTTAAAGTTTATAGACAAGCATCAAGGTGATAAAAAAGATGTGTCCATTTACGGACAGGAATTGACCAATACCACCTATAAACTGGCTAAAATGAACTTAGCGATTCGTGGTATATCTGGGAATTTAGGAGCAAAAGCAGCCGATACATTTAACGACGATCAGCACAAAACCTTGAAAGCCGATTATATCATGGCCAATCCACCATTCAACTTAAAAGATTGGCGTGCTGAAAATGAATTGACCGACGACCCACGTTGGGCAGGTTATGAAGTGCCACCAAAATCCAATGCCAACTACGCTTGGATTTTGACCATGATTGCCAAGTTATCTGATAATGGTGTAGCAGGCTTTATTTTGGCGAATGGCGCATTATCCGGCGGTGGCGATGAATACAAAATTAGAAAACAAATTATAGAAAATGATTTGGTAGAAGCAATTCTTATTTTGCCCGGAAGCATGTTTTATTCAACTGATATCAGCGTTTCCATGTGGATCGTTAATAAAAATAAGAATCAAAGAACATTTGAAGTGAATGACGGTATTAAAAATTATCGTGATCGTCAACATGAAGTGTTATTTATGGATTTACGTAGAAGAGGTGAGCCTTTTGAAAAGAAATTTATACAATTTTCAGAATCAGAAATTGAAAACATCGCTTTAAATTATCATAATTGGCAACAAAACGATTGGAAAGAAACCTATCAAAATATATCGGAATACTGCTACAGTGCTACTTTAGAGGAAATTCGCAAAAAAGATTACTCTATAGTGCCTAGTAAATACATTGAATTTAAAAATATTGAGGAAAATTTTAATTTCCATGAAAAGA
>JBARDR010000137.1:0-11109 GCA_049795335.1 Gelidibacter sp.
TTGAAAATGATGAAAACATTTGGGAAATGAGCCATACTCAAACTCCTTATTCCCTTTTCATTCTGAAGCAGTATCTGGAAAATGCCCATCAAGATATTTTTGAAGCCAAGCAGTTGCGTTTGGTCATTTCCAACTATGATAATAAGCCTTTGGGCTTGATTGATTTGTTTGATTTTGATTTTAAAAACAGTCGCGCGGGCGTCGGTATTTTGGTTTATGAACTTGAAGAGAGGCAGCAAGGCTATGGAAAGGAAGCACTTCAATTGTTGATTAACTATAGTTTTACCCATCTCAATCTACACCAACTTTATTGTAATATCGCTGAAGATAATCCGGCCAGCATCAACTTATTTGTCAATGAAGGATTTGAAAAAGTCGGCGTGAAAAAGGATTGGATTTACAGCAATAAAATCTATAAAAACGAATATTTATTCCAACTCATCAATAGCTAAATGTATATAAAAAGAATCCTTGTTGCCGTTGCGTTAATCGGTATAGTTGTGGCCGCTTTTGTCGCTTACACCATTTATCAAACCATGTTTGTCTCTAACACCGCGTTTAATAACGATGTGGCTTATGTGTATATTCCAACGAATGCCACTTATCAGGATGTAAGGGCAGAGTTGGAGCCCTTATTGAAAGACATAGTGAAGTTTGATGCGCTTGCCGAACGCAAAAAATATACTACCAATATCAAAGCGGGGAAATATTCCATAAAGAAAGGGATGAACAACAATGATATCATCAATTCGATAAGGAGCAACAATATCCCTGTAAAACTTTCTTTTAACAATCAGGAATCTCTGGAACGTTTGGCGGGTCGTATTTCTACACAAATTGAAGCCGACAGTTTAGAGTTATATTCTGTGATGTCTTCTCCAGAATTTTTGAAGGCAAATGATTTTGATTCCAAAACAGCTTTGGGAATGTACATTCCAAATAGCTACCAATTCTTTTGGAATACTTCAGCGGAACAATTTAGAGATAGAATGCTTAAGGAATACCATCGCTTTTGGAATGATGAGCGTTTGGCAAAAGCAAAAACCATCAACCTTAACCCACAAGAGGTGATCACTATGGCCTCTATTGTGCAAAAAGAAACTGCTAAAGTTGATGAGCGAAAAAAAGTAGCTGGTGTTTATATGAACCGTTTAAAGATTGGGATGCCATTGCAGGCCGATCCCACCGTTATTTTTGCCATGAAACATAGCTCAGGGGATTTTGACCAAGTTATAAAACGGGTCCTTTATAAAGATTTAGAATTGGATTCTCCGTACAACACCTATAAATATACGGGCTTGCCTCCAGGGTTAATCGCGATGCCCGATATCAGTTCTATAGATGCTGTTTTAAACTACGAAAACCATGATTATTTTTATTTTGTGGCTGATGTAACGAATTTTGGATATCATAAATTTGCAAAAACCTTGTCCCAACACAACGTCAACAGACAGGAATATGTGAAATGGATCAATAAGCAAGGCGTCAAGCGATAAGTTATGCTCAAATTAAAATTTATTTTAATTTTATTCATTTCATTCATTCCAATTTCATTTTCGCAAAGCAAGCTTGACAGATTTCTTACGCCAAGTGATACCTTAAACACCTCCAGAAGATCTGCAGTTTATATCTCCGAAGCAGCTGTTGGCGGCTTGACTTTAATCGCGCTCAATCAATTATGGTATGCTGATTACGAACGCTCCAATTTCCATTCGATCAATGATAATCAGGAATGGCTGCAGATGGATAAAATGGGACATGTGTTCTCATCCTATCAATTGGGAAGGATGGGAGCTAGCGTTTTAAGTTGGAGTGGTGCAAGTAAAAAGGAACAGTTGTTATATGGTTCGACCTTGGGTTTTACTTTTTTAACGGCTGTCGAGGTTTTGGATGGTTTTAGTAAAGAATGGGGTTTTTCTTGGGGAGATATGTTAGCAAATGGATCTGGAACAGGACTTTACATTGGACAAGAATTGCTGTGGAAAGAGCAGCGCATCACCTTAAAATACTCCTTTCATCAAACAAAATATGCCAATTTAAGTCCGGATAAGTTGGGCGACGGACTTTTAGAAGAGTTTTTAAAAGATTATAACGGTCAAACCTATTGGCTCAGTTTTAATATCCATTCCTTTTTAAAAAACGAACAAATTCCAAAATGGTTGAATTTCGCAGTCGGTTATGGGGCCGATGGCATGGAGTTTGCTTATAAGGAACCTGTTGACAATTTTGTTGCGAACAAAAAACGCATCAGGCAATTCTATTTGAGTTTAGACGTAGATTTGTCTAGGATCGAAACTAAATCGCAGGTGTTAAGATCCATCTTTGATGTTCTGAACGTAATTAAGGTGCCTTTTCCAGCATTGGAGTTTACCGATAAAAATGACATAAAACTCCACGCTGTCTATTTTTAGAAGCCTTAAGCGATTAATTTTGAGGGTTTAATAAAATATGAGAACCTTGCAGCCTGAAATTTAAGTCTGTTTTAAGGATTAAAGGCTTTACAAAAATTAGGAATAATGTTAAAAAAAATCACTAATTATTTTGTTATCCCTTTTGCAATTAGCGCAGGTTTATACCTAGCGCTTTTTCCAAAAACAACTGTAGATATGTCTATCTTTTCTACAGCCGGGTTAGAATTAAATTACACAGTTTCTGAGGATATCGTAATCTTTTCCACTAATGAAGGAACACCCCAACAAACAACATACAATAGATATTTTCCTTATTTAGGGAAATCTTATTTGGGCTTTAAGGAAGCTCTTGCCTTTAAGGAGTCCAGAGGAAACTATTTTACGGTTAATGATTTGGGATACTTAGGGAAGTATCAATTTGGTGCTGAAACTTTGAAGTTATTGGGGGTTTATAATCCTGAATATTTTTTATACACTCCAGAATTACAGGAAAAGGCATTTTTAGCCAATTCTGAGCGTAATAAATGGATTTTGAGAAAAGACATTGCACGATTTGTAGGTAAAGAGATTCATGGTGTAACCATTACTGAATCAGGTATACTTGCAGCTGCGCATTTAGCGGGACCAGGAAGTGTCAAGAAGTTTTTAAGAAGCTCTGGTGGCGATAACTTTTCAGATGCTTATGGGACTTCAATTTCGTCGTATATGAAACGATTTTCAGGTTATGACACATCTTTTATCAAACCAAACAAAACAGCAAAAGCCAATCTATAATCAGTCCTTGTGAATGATGAAGATGGCAGGGCGTTTGTGGAGGTCCACTTTGACGGGTTTCCAATCGTTGATAGTGTAAGTTTTGATATACTCTGACGGCAATGTCAAGTCACAAGCAACGCAGACTCGTGTTTGTGGATGTAAGGTGGTGCACAAATCTTCCAACATTTTATTATTCCGATATGGGGTTTCTATAAACAGCTGACTTTGATTTTGGTCATGTGACAACTTTTCCAGCCGTTTCAATTCTGCTTTTCGTTCGTCTTTGTCAATGGGTAAATAGCCATTAAAAGCAAAGCTTTGGCCGTTCATACCAGAGCCCATCAGTGCCATTATAATAGAGGAGGGGCCAACTAGCGGTACCACTTGAATATTATTTTGATGCGCTAGCTTTACGATGTCCGATCCTGGATCAGCCACTGCAGGACATCCAGCTTCAGATAATAGGCCGATTGATTTCCCTTCTTTGCATGCGTCTAAAAACGTCAGTTTCTCAGCGGCTTCGGTAAATTTATTTAAAACTTTTAAATGTAACAATGGCTGTGATTTCTCTGGATTTGTCTTTTTGATGAACTTTCTTGCTGTTTTTTCATTTTCAACAATATAATGGTCAGTGATTTCTATGACTTTCTTTATGGAGATAGGCAATACTTCCCAAACAGGATTTTCTCCTAAATCTGTAGGAATTAAATATAATTTACCGGTTTGATTTTTCATCAGCTTTTAACGAATTTTTCGGGTGGATTAAATAAGCTCCTTCAAAGGTAATTATTGTTTTGATTTTTTGATCAGAAACCTTAATTACATCACAGATGTGGTTAATGACATTCGCAAGAATGGAAGGTGAGACCATCTTTATTGAGATTTATGTCATAAAAATCTTTATGCTGAAATTTAATTGAGAATCATTTTTGTAATTCAGAAGCAATTTTTTCACAAGCCTCATCCAAAAGCAAATAAACATTATCAAAATCTTTAGAATCTCCCCAATATGGATCAGGAACTTCTTGTGGTGTCGTTGATGAAGCGTCCTCAAGAATCAATTTCACTTTAGCAATGTCATTTGTGTCTCTGGCCAATTTTACTACGTTTTCAAAATTGGATTGATCCATCACGTAGATGATGTCAAAATTATCAAAATCGGAGAGTTCAAATTGTCTACATCTCTGGTTAGTAATGTCGAGACCATTGGCTTTTGCGGTGGCAATGGATCGATGGTCTGGTAATTTGCCAATATGGTAGTTTCCCGTACCCGCAGAGTCGACTTTAAATTTCTCGGCAGGCAATTTAGATTCAAGAATGCCGTGTGCCAATGGGGATCGGCAGATATTCCCCAAACAAACCATTAATATTCTTGTCATGATGTTTTAATTTCTGGGTTTGACTAATGTCTTACGTGCCTTGAAGCCTGAAGTTTAAAGTGAGAAGGAATCTGCTTCGATGTTCAAGGTTTGATGTTCAAGTCCATTAAATTGCTTGAACGTATTGAAAATCTATCACTTTTGAAGCAGACTTCAGAAGTGATAGGTTGTCAATGGTATTATTAAAGGGCTAGTTTTTTGGAAATATCCTCAACATACTTTCTGAACTGTTTGTCAGTAGAGGATAGGTTGTCAACTGTTTTACAAGCATGAAGAACGGTCGCATGATCACGTTTCCCAATTTGGGAGCCAATGCTTGCTAACGAAGCTTTTGTATATTTCTTAGCGAAAAACATTGCTAATTGTCTTGCTTGTACTATATGTCTTTTTCTTGTTTTTGATTGTAAGGTATCTACATCCATTTGAAAGTAGTCAGAAACTACTTTTTGGATATAGTCGATCGAAACTTCACGTTTGGTGTTTTTGACAAACTTTTCAACAATTTCTTTAGCTAGGCTAATTGTGATTTCTTTTTTGTTGAAAGATGATTGAGCGATTAGGGAAATAATCGCGCCTTCAAGTTCTCTTACGTTCGTTTTGATGTATTTCGCAACATACTCAATAATATCATCTGGCATTTCAACACCATCACGATATAATTTGTTCTTTAAAATCGAGACCCGTGTTTCAAAATCTGGACTTTGCAGCTCTGCAGAAAGACCCCATTTAAATCGGGATAATAAACGTTGTTCAATATCCTGCATGTCAACCGGCGCTTTGTCACTTGTTAAAATGACCTGTTTTCCGTTTTGATGTAGATGATTGAAAATATGGAAAAATACATCTTGTGTTCCGGTTTTGCCTGATAAGAATTGAACATCATCAATTATCAGCACATCAATAATTTGGTAAAAATGAATGAAATCATTTCTGTTATTCTTCTTTACCGAATCAATGTACTGTTGCGTGAATTTTTCAGCAGAAATGTAAAGAACTGTTTTTTCAGGATATTTATCTTTAATGTCGATCCCAATGGCATGTGCCAAATGGGTTTTACCAAGCCCCACCCCACCAAAAATCAACAACGGATTAAAGGATGTGCCGCCAGGTTTGTTGGCTACTGCCAATCCTGCATTTCTAGCCAATCGGTTGGAGTCGCCTTCAAGGAAATTTTCAAAATTGTAATTTGGATTGAGTTGTGATTCAATTTTTACATTTCTGATTCCAGGAATGATAAAGGGGTTTTTTAATTCCGGATTTTTATTCTTTAATGGAATATCAACATCTTGAGATTTTACAGGACTTCTATTTGAACTTGGAATTTTTTCAGTAAAAGGTTGTTTGTTACCATAAGTGTTTTCCATCTTAATGACATATACTAATTTTGCGCGCTCTCCAAGTTCTTTATTTAAGGCTACTTTTAGTATTTTTACATAATGCTCCTCAAGCCATTCGTAAAAGAATTTACTGGGGACTTGGATGCTTAATGCGTTGTCAGTAAGTTTTACTGCTGTAATAGGTTCAAACCAAGTTTTGTATGCTTGGGGTTGGATGTTGTCTTTTATGAATGACAGACAATTATTCCAAACCGATTGCGCAGTTAATTCCATTTTAAAAATTAATTTTTTTGTTGTTAGTCAGATTTGCAAAAAAAAGAGAAATTTGTGTTTTCTCTTGAATACTTTCAAGGACAAATATGTGAACAAAATTCTGAAAAAAAAAATCTAATGCTATTGAATATTCAGAATTAAATTCCCATGTTTAAACCGCAATGAAAGTACAAAAAATAAACCAAACAAAGATGTCAAAACCAATAATTACGGACGAAATTGAACTTAGAGTTAGATATGCTGAAACCGACCAAATGGGGATTGTGTATTACGGAAATTATGCGCAATACTTTGAAGTTGGCAGAGTGGAATGGTTACGGAAATTTGGCATATCTTATAAAAGTATGGAGGAACAAGGTGTTTTGCTTCCAGTCGTAAGTCTGAATGTAAGGTTCAAAAAATCAGCACGTTATGATGATGTTGTTAAGGTGAAAACTCAATTGGTGAAAATGCCTTCTGCAACTATCGAATTTGATTATGAAATTACAAATGAAGCGGGGGAAATTTTAACTTTAGGAAATACTGTTTTGGTATTTATGGATGTTAGTAAGAATAGACCTACGAGATGTCCGAAATATCTTTTAGACAAACTGCAGGATTATTCGTTCAAAAATTTTAATTCCACACCGTAAATCCCCTCAAAAGTCTCTACAACATTTTTTATATTTTTTAATCGAACCGAAATGTTGATAAGACAACTCAATTCTAAAGTTTGATTGATGATTTTCAGGTCTTTTTCTTTGATGACACGCATGACTTTATTCATGTCCTTGTACTCAAACTTGAGCTGTATTTCTTGGTTTATCGTTTTTTCGACAATTTTTGACGCCTCTAATGCCATTTGCGCGGCCGTTTTATAAGCGTTAATAAGTCCGCCCACACCTAGTTTTACTCCACCAAAATAGCGGACGATTACAATTAATATGTTGGTAACTTCGAAGGATTGAATTTGTCCATAAATAGGCATGCCTGCACTATTGTTTGGCTCCCCATCATCATTGACTCTAAATTCGTGATGATTTTCCTTTATGCCTAATTGATAGGCGTAACACCAATGCCTTGCCGAGTGGTGTTGTTTTCTTAAGGCTTCAATATGGATTTTGACCTCCTCTTCTGTTTTTACAGGGAAGGTATATCCAAAAAACTTGCTGTTTTTGTCTTTAAATAAAACTTCAGCAGATGGTTTTGCTATGGTTTTGTAAGTGTCTTTTTCTGTCATGTCAGGCAAAAATTACAACATGTATGAATAAGAGGTTTGCGACTGAAAGTTAAATGGATCAAAACAAATCGCTTTTTGTTGAAAACAAAGAAGTAATGTCGTCAGTTTCCGGATTGATATGCCACGTATGAATACCTAAACTAGAAGCCGTAATTATATTTTCTTCGGTATCGTCAATGAATAAAGATTCCTCAGCTTTTAAATTGTTTTCATTTAAAACGAATTCATAGATGTTCGCGTTCGGTTTTCTCAATTGGATTTCATGAGAAAGATAATAGGCATCAAAATTCGCTTTAAATTCTTCGTAGAAATCGACGTTTGCTTTGATCCAATTGATGTGGAGCTCGTTGGTATTACTCAATAAAATAAGTTTATACTTATTCTCTTGAGCCAATTTTTGTAAATACTCTAATCTGTGATTTGGGAAGTCTTTTAAAATACTATTCCATGAATCTAAAAGGGAGTCTTTATGAAGGTGTGGGAAATTGTCCAGATAAAACTCTAGAAATTCCTCGGTATCAATAAGTCCTTGTTCATAAAGGGGATTAATCGCATGGATTTCATCAGAAAGTGTATCAATTTCGAATAATTTAAGGGCGTTGTCCATCGCGCCCTTTTTATCGAGGTTAATAAATACATCTCCAAAATCAAATATTAAATTTTTAATCATTCCTATATATTCTTAAAATGTCATCAATAATTTTTTCATCTGAAATCAAAGTCCCAGATATACTTGGGGCTTTCGTACCGGCGTAGAAAGTTGTGGCTCCCGTAAAAATGCGGGCTTCATCCCAAAGATTTTCATTTATAAAAGTTTGAAGGGTTTGACGTCCGCCTTCAATAATGATGGAGTTGATGTCGTTGTTATAAAGAATTGTGCAAATTTGCTGAGCGATGTTTTGCTTTAAATTCCAATCTAAAAACTCTGTTTTATCGCGCTTGTGCTTCGTGCTTCTAGGCTCAACTTTCCCACTGATCAAAATAGTAGATGCCTTATTGTCAAAAATTGCAGCTTCGTCAGGTAAGCGCGAATTTTTATCCAAAACAACACGTATGGGATTTTTTCCGGCCCAATCCCTTGCGGTCAAGCTCGGGTTGTCTTCAATTACCGTTTGAGTGCCCACAAGGATAGCTTGCTCCTCTGTTCGCCATTTATGCACCAATTGTCTGGAGAGTTCATTGGTAATCCAAAAGGGTTTTTGTTCATTTCTTGTTTGTGGTGCAAGGAAACCATCGGCGGATTCTGCCCATTTTAGAATGATGTAGGGACGTTTCTTGTTGTGGAAGGTAAAAAAACGTTTGTGATGTGCTTTCACTTCCCTTTCCAACAGGCCAACAATAACTTCGCATCCTGAAGCTTTTAATAGTTGAACACCTTTACCCGCAACTTTGCTATGGGTGTCGATAGTTCCTATAACAACCTTCGGAATTTTAAATTTGTTGATAAGGTCAGCACAAGGCGGGGTTTTTCCGAAATGTGAGCAAGGTTCCAAGGTCACATAAAGCGTCGCTTGGTTTAATAAGGATGCATCTTTTACGCTATGGATGGCATTGACTTCAGCATGAGGGCCTCCGTACGGACTTGTAAAGCCTTCGCCTATAATTATTTGATCATGAACAATAACACATCCAACCATCGGGTTTGGAGCTGTGGTTCCCAATCCATTTTTGGCGATTTCAATGCAGCGTTTAATATATTTTTCATGTATATTCATCCCGATAATTATCGAGACAAAAATAACATAATATCGTGAGCAAAAAAGATATCTTGATCAGAGAAATTGAAAAGAGAGATGATGTACAAGTGGCGAGGCTCATTCGTGCTGTATTGATTGAAATGGGGGTTCCGAAAGTGGGCACTGCTTATGCGGATCAATCGTTGGATATGATGACAGAAACTTATGCTAAGGAGCGTGCTGCCTATTTCGTTATTGAAGATCAAGGGGAAGTTGTTGGAGGAGCAGGAATTGCGCCCTTAGATAATTTTGAAGGTCATGTTTGTGAGCTACAGAAAATGTATTTTCTACCCAAAGCCAGAAGAAAAGGTTTGGGTGCAGATATGATGGAAGTGTGCTTACAAAGAGCCAAATCTTTTGGTTTTGAAAAATGCTATCTCGAAACTTTGCCATATATGACGGATGCTGCAAAGCTTTATGCCAAATCTGGATTTGAGTATTTGGACGGCCCGCTGGGAGATACAGGACATTATTCTTGCGATGTTTGGATGATAAAAACATTATAATGCTATTAAAGACACTACGCGAAAATTTTTACACATCCTTAGAAGGAGAGTATCCAGATACTGAAATTCAATCATTTTTCAATTTGCTGGCAGAATATTTCTTGAAGATGAAACGTCTGGACGTTACTTTGAATCTCTTCGCGCCAATTTCGGGGAAGAAATTGGAGAAATTTGAAAACGCGACCAAAAGGCTTAAAAATCATGAGCCCATTCAATATATTATTGGTGCCACGGAATTCTACGGACTGCCATTTAAGGTTTCAGAAAGTACGCTTATACCAAGACCAGAAACCGAAGAATTAGTGCAATGGATTATTGAGACCACAAAAACAACAACGGACTCGTTATCGATTCTTGACATTGGAACCGGAACAGGGTGTATTGCAATCTCGTTAGCGAAAAATATACCAATGGCCTCTGTTTTTGCCATAGATGTCAGTAAAAAAGCATTGACCGTCGCTAAAGCAAATTCAAAGCTGAATAAGGTTGACGTTGAATTTCTTGAATTGGATGTTTTAAACTGGAAAAATGATTATCCGGATTTAGCATTGGAAGCTTTTAAATTTGACATCATTGTTTCCAATCCGCCATATGTTAGAGAACTGGAGAAAGCGCAAATGAGGGCGAATGTTTTACATCATGAACCTGGATTAGCGCTGTACGTTGCGGATGATGCACCGCTCATTTTTTATAAATCGATAACGGATTTTGCAGGCGAACATCTCAAGGATGAGGGGCAATTGTTTTTTGAAATCAACCAATATTTAGGAGCTGAAATGCTTGATTTGTTGGAAGGTGCCGATTTTTCCAATGTTCAGCTTAAAAAGGACATCTTTGGAAATGACCGAATGGTTGCAGGAACTAAAAGGACCTAATGATTGATTTTTTTAATTATTGGCTAACCGATTAATCCTTCACAAGTCGGAGCATTGACTTCATGGTCTCTATATTTGATGCCATTTCCTGTCCGTCATTTAAAAAACTTGGCGTATTCATTGGGAGAGCCGCAGTAGCTTTAACTTGCGGCATAAGTACAGAAGAGCAATGCACTTCCATAAATCCTGCACCTTTAAAAATTAAAATATTTTTAGGGTTGATACCAGATCCGGGTAGAATTGTGAGTTTGTCATCGGCCAATTCTTTGAGCTGTTGAAGTATTAAAATTCCCTTTTCAGCGGAGGGCGCTTGTCCTGAAGTGAGAATGCGCTCCACTTTTAGATCCATCAATATATGCAAGGCTTCAAACGGATTTGGTGTCCAGTCAAAACCGCGATGGAAAGTAAAAGCCATCGGTTTTGAAAGTTCTATGAGTTCTGTTGTGCGTTCAATATCAATCGTATTATCTAAGTTTAAAACACCTGAAACAATGCCTTTGCATCCCAATCCTTTACAACTTTGAATATCCTCTTTCATGATTTCAAAATCTGCATCAGAATAAGTGAAATTTCCGCTTCTGGGTCTGATGAGCACGAAAACGGGAATCGTCAGGTTA
>JBARDR010000138.1:0-1986 GCA_049795335.1 Gelidibacter sp.
ACAATGGTATCATCTAAAAAATATTGAACCACCTCATGCCGCTGATTGATTTTATCTATATCCACAAGTGGCAAAGCCAACCAGCGCTTCAATAAACGACCTCCCATTGGTGAAATCGTACGATCAATCACATCAATCAAAGTCACTGCATTTTGATTGTTGGATTGATAAAGTTCCAAGTTCCTGATGGTAAAACGATCCATCCAAACGTGATCATCTTTAGTAATCCGCTGAATGGAAGTAATATGTTGTAATCTGTGATGCTGTGTTTCACTCAGATAATGCAAGATCGCACCTGAAGCCACAATACCTTCAAACAAATCCTCAATACCAAAACCTTTTAACGATTTGGTTTGAAAGTGTTTGCGCAAGGTTTCATTGGCATAATCATCCTGAAACACCCAATCTTCCATATAAAACGTATGAAAGTTATCACCAAAAGTATTCTTAAACTCGTTTCGTTTTGGTTTAGAAATCAGAATTTCGCTTGGTCTAAAGTTTTGAAGTAATTTATCGACATATTCTGAATTCCCTTGAGAAATCAGAAACTCACCTGTCGAGACATCTAAAAAAGAAACCCCAATCAAATTTTTGCCAAAACAGATCGCTGCCAAAAAGTTATTGGACTTAGAGTGCAAAATATCATCATTCAACGCCACTCCAGGCGTCACTAATTCAGTAACACCGCGTTTAACTAAGGTTTTCGCTTGCTTAGGATCTTCCAACTGATCGCAAATAGCCACACGACAACCCGCTTTGACCAATTTTGGCAAATAGGTGTTTAGCGAATGATGCGGAAATCCAGCCAATTCGGTTTCGGATTCACTGCCTGCCCCACGTTTGGTTAAAATAATATCTAATATTTTGGAGGCTTTTACCGCGTCACTGCCAAAGGTTTCGTAAAAATCGCCCACCCTAAAAAGCAATAAGGCATCAGGATACTTTGCTTTTATCGCATTGTATTGTGTCATTAACGGAGTTACCTTCTTTTCTTTTTTAGCCAAAGTTTGTGTTTTTTAAATGGTATTTTTGCCCTAAATATCAGGACTGCTAAGGTACTTATAATTTGAGGCTTTGGAAAATGGATGCGACAGAAGTTATTTACAATGTTTTACCGCACTATGAAACCTCATGGAAGGACTATTTTGCAGACGCGAAGAGAATTCACAGAGATACTCGGAGTTTTTTTGCGCTAGATTCTGAATTGGGCTATATAACCATTCCAGGTTTTGGAAACCTGAATGGTTTGACAAATTTTAAAGCAAAGAAATTCCCTAGCGATAGTTATCGACCTAGGAATGAAAATAAATATTTTCTATGAGAAAATTAAAAAACAGCGAACTCGACCGGTTAAGTCTGGAAGCGTTTAAAGAATCCGAAAAAACACCCTTAATTATTGTGTTGGATAATATCCGAAGTTTAAATAATATAGGTTCGGTGTTTAGAACCAGTGATGCTTTTTTGGTGGAGAAAATATATCTGTGCGGCATTACGGCAACGCCTCCGCACAAAGACATTCATAAAACCGCTTTGGGAAGCACCGACACTGTTGATTGGGAATACGTTGAAAATACGATGGATTTAATTGAGCAATTAAAGACTGACAAGATTATCATAGCTTCCATTGAACAAGCAGAAAACGCGACGATGCTCAACGATTTTAAACCTCAACACAATCAAAAATACGCATTGGTATTTGGCAATGAAGTGAAAGGCGTGTCTCAAAGTGTGGTCAGCGCCAGCGACGTGATCATCGAAATCCCTCAATTTGGAACAAAGCACTCCTTGAATATCTCAGTAAGCTGTGGGGTTGTGGTTTGGGATTTGTTCTGCAAGCTGGGTGCACGGGGTTAAAAAATTCGCTCGCAGTGGCGCGGAGTTTAAATAGCCATGAATTCACCAATAAGCTTTAGAAAAATTTCGTGTTTATTGATGGTGTTTATTTTTATGAGATATAGATTTCACTGGATTGAGGAAAATTCAAGC
>JBARDR010000139.1:0-2765 GCA_049795335.1 Gelidibacter sp.
GGATTGTTGTTGGCACAGAAGTATTTTGGTTTGGTGCCCCTAAATCCCGAAGTATACTATGTTAGCGAAGCACCCGTATATCTTAGATTAGATTATGTTTTAATGCTGAATATAGGGACGTTTATTGTCTGTTTATTGATGCTATTGATTCCGTCGATAATTATTACTAAGATTTCTCCGGTTAAGGCGATGCGGTTTGATTAGTCATCAGTCATTAGCCTTAGTTGAGTAATTAATGACTTTCTCATTAACAGATAGCACCTTCAATAAAAAAATCTCTGTGAAACTCCATGTGACAACTCAAGGTACAACTCCCGAATTTTAAAAAAATCAAAAAATCCGCTTACCTTTGCAGTCTTAAAATGAAACAAATGCAATACGCAAAAAACATACTAGAAACTATTGGTAACACACCGTTGGTTAAAATCAATAAATTAACTGCCGATTTACCATGCTTGGTCTTGGCCAAATACGAAACTTTTAATCCGGGCAATTCGGTAAAAGATCGCATGGCTGTCAAAATGATTGAAGATGCTGAGGCTGATGGCCGATTAAAGCCAGGAGGTACGATTGTTGAAGGAACTTCAGGGAATACAGGAATGGGATTAGCTTTGGTGGCTATCGTAAAAGGTTACAAATGTATTTTTGTAATGAGCGATAAACAATCCAAAGAAAAAATGGATATCCTTCGTGCCGTTGGTGCTGAGGTGATCGTTTGTCCGACCGATGTTGAACCGACCGATCCGAGAAGTTATTATTCAGTAGCCAAACGTTTGGGGGAAGAAACGCCAAACTCGTGGTATGTGAATCAATATGATAATTTGAGCAATACTAAAGCGCATTATGAAAGTACAGGTCCGGAAATCTGGAAACAGACAGATGGGAAAGTCACGCATTTTGTGGTTGGTGTTGGTACAGGAGGAACGATTTCTGGTGTTGGAAAATATCTGAAAGAACAAAATCCGAATATTAAAGTCTGGGGCATTGATACTTATGGCAGTGTGTTCAAGAAATATAAAGAAACGGGGATTTTTGACGAAAATGAGATTTATCCTTATGTAACCGAAGGAATTGGTGAAGACATACTTCCTGAAAACGTCGATTTTGATATCATTGATGGTTTTGAAAAAGTGACCGACAAAGATGCTGCAGTTTATACGCAGTTATTGGCGAAGGAGGAAGGCATGTTCTTAGGAAATTCTGCCGGTGCAGCCATTAAAGGTTTATTGCAACTGAAGGATCACTTCACAAAGGATGACGTTGTTGTGGTTTTATTTCATGATCATGGCAGCCGCTATGTGGGCAAAATGTTCAATGATGAGTGGATGAAGAAAATGGGATATTTGTAGGGAATAGAGTTTTGACCACTTCGCTATAAGAGGTTAGATGAATAAACTTTTTAATGTTTTGTAATTAATAACCCTTGAATCTTGGAGCTTGTCTTTTAACTTAAAAACTCCTTCTTTTGTGAAAAAGAGAAGGAGTTTTTTTGGGTATGGCTTTGAATTTTAGCACCCCGTTAACTTCTCCTCCTTTTTAAGGAGGAGTGGCTTCTGCTGCAGTAGTGAAGCAAAAGACGAGGTGGCTTTTATTATTGCTGTTATTTTCTTGTTTAGATCTAGATAACCTTTCCGTCTTCACGTCGTTTTCTGGAATTGAATCCACCTTCTCTTAAAATGGGAAGGAATTATTTGATTGGGCCGAGTTTGATTTGTTATCGACAAACAAAACTTCTCACTCCAGATTTAAAACTTCGTGCTTTTCATCTTCACACTTCCAGCTCTTTTTCACTCCACATTTACTCTTATTCCTTCACTATGGCTTGTAAACTCAGAAGCGTACATACTTTGAATGGTGGTAATACCATTGCTCATATTTCCACTATTGCTCACACGTAAATCATATTCAAAAACATAAATACCTTTTGGTAAATAGTCGAAGAAAAAGTTCGTGGCGGCATCTTTGGTGCTTTCATAATAGCCTAGGCCATCTTGGTATTTGTAGCTAGACAAAACATTCACTGGCTCAAAACCTGCGGCGCGCATATCTTTCATATGTAAAAACTCCATGTCTCTATCACTGCGTAATTCTATTCGGACTCTTACCAAATCGCCGACTTTTAAATCGGTTTTGGAAGTGATTTCTGAAATTTGTTCGCCTTTATCGGTATTAGTTTTAAGGAACAATTTTTTGTTCAATTTTAATGGCGTTTCAGCAAAAGTGATTTTATCCAGATCTTCGAAATATTGCCAGTACAAACTTCCCCAAGCGATGCCTTCGCCTTTTTTAGTCAAGGTCACGTTTGCCATTTCTGGGGTTATTTCAGAACCAGTCCAGGATGTTTTGTAGTAGCCAGTTCCAGCTTCTACTTTAACCGCCTCTAATTTAGAAGGTTCAATTTTTTTACCTCCCACAACAACATCGACCATATCAGTGACGCTTAGCCAATCGCCACCTTGCAATAATAAGGCATATACGGCTTCGGTTGTGGCCTTGGTCGTTTTCCAACTGTTGGTCTGTTTGTTCTTAAGCAACCAGATTTTTAAATTATCAACCGTTTTTACATCTTTTTGAATTTCTGAAAAAGCCTCAATCATGAGCGCTTGCGTTTCAATCGGTGCTTGGTACCAAAACCATGAAGCTTTATTGTCTTTCCAATACATGCCTAATTCATCCGAAGTAATACTGTTTTCTTTTAGAGATTTCAAAATGCTATTCGCAGTTTTTGAATCTTTAGCGCGATGCGAAACCATTGCCATCAAGCC
>JBARDR010000140.1:0-3191 GCA_049795335.1 Gelidibacter sp.
TCTAAAGGGCAAGATAACTGAGCAGGAGAGAGCTGCTTCCAAATGCCAAAATCGACTCCATTGTTGTCATTTCTGACCATCCATCTTAAAAACATGTTGATGCGTTTAGCAGCAGAGTTTTTTAAAGGATCGCTCACATGCTTTTGGGCTCTTCGCAAATGCTCAATCTCGAAAAAATTGCTTTTAAACTGATGAATGGATTTCTGAATGGAAAATTCTTCAGCATGTTTTGAAAATATAGCTTCCAATCCGTCATGGTTTTTATAGATGTGATTTAAACTTTTTATAAATTGAATGAAATCGTCATCATTAAAGGTTCTATGTACAAACGATCTGAGTCTTTCCAAATCTTCCCGTTCATGGTTTTTGACAAAATCGTAGGGCGAATGGTCTAGCATGGCCATCATTTTATTGGCATTGGTAATGATGCTTTTTCGGTTTCCCCAAGAAATGGTCGCGGTTAAAAAACCTGCAATCTCAATGTCTTCTTTTTTTGAAAATTGATGGGGAATTTGAATAGGGTCAGTTTCAATAAACCTTGGATGGTTATACTGTAAAACTTTGTCGTCCAAAAACTCTTTGAGTTCGTGTTTTTTCAATGGTTTTTGCAAAACTTATAATTTGTAGGATTAATAATTTAAATGCAATCTTCTTGCCATAAACTCAATATTGGGATATCAATTTTGCGAGATCGCGTAAATTCAGTTTAACGCAATCACTATTATTTTAACCTCAATAGGGTTTTATGTTTTTGGTTTCCTTTAAATTGGTTAATTTAGAGTATCTCATTAAAAATTGACACAAATGAAATCTCTTATAAAATTTGGTTTAAAATCAGCGGTTGCCCTTTTTGCCATTGGCGTTGGGACGAAATTAGGCAAGGATGCGATTAATGATTTAAGAGACCATCAAGATAAACGTAAAAGCTCAGATTATGGACGATACTAATGATATTCTAGATTCAACTTTAAACGTTGTAAGCAACTCAATCACTAATTTTGATAATGTTTTAGGTCATGTGCCGCTTTATAAAAGTGGCCACAGATTAGGAGGCGCCATCAGCGATTTAATTGATACAATTGTGGATATTATTCCAATTATAAAATAAGTCCGCTCACAATTTTTCCGTCTACCATAACCAACTTTCGGTCAGCCATATCAGCTAATTCTTCATTATGAGTCACAATGACGAAGGTTTGGCCAAACTCATCACGTAATTTAAAGAAGAGATTATGAAGATTTTCAGCACTTTCACTATCTAAATTTCCTGATGGTTCATCGGCAAAAATCAACTCGGGGTTATTGATCAAGGCTCTGGCAACTGCTACGCGCTGCTGTTCGCCACCTGATAATTCACCGGGCTTATGATGGTATCTGTGGCTTAATCCTAAAAAGTCGAGTAATTCTTTGGCGCGTTTTTCAGCTTCAATTTTGGAGGTTTTTTTTATAAACGCAGGTAGGCACACATTTTCTAATGCTGTAAATTCAGGTAGTAATTGATGAAACTGAAAGATAAAACCAATATGCTCGTTTCTAAACTTCGCCAGATTTTTATCCGTTAGGTTCATGATATCAATATCATTGATGTGCAATGTGCTCTGTTCCTTGGAGGAAGCTCTGTCCAAGGTGCCTAATATATGCAGTAATGTTGTCTTCCCGGCACCTGAAGCTCCTACGATGGAGACGACTTCGCCTTTTTGGATGTTGAGACTGACCCCTTTAAGAACATGAAGATCATTGTAATATTTATGGATATTGGTTGCTTTTATCATAGACTAAAAAAGGAAAGCAAGGTAGCATTTTGTTTGCTGTTGTACAATAAATTCCTATGTAATCAAAGATTCATCCATATAATGTATAAAATATCAAAAACGGCTAAAGTTGGAATCTTATTTGGTAAGTTGAAGTAATAAGTACCAAGCAAATATTCATCGATTATGCATAAAATGTGGACCTCCAGCAGGCTATCTCCATAAGAATTCTCTAATTCACACAGGTTAAATCCGCAATCTATCTTGCTTATAATAGAATTCCATCCCTTATACTCGAAATGTTATTAAAACCATGGGATTGTCATTCGCATAGTTTTAAAAATGAATGGATTAAAACTCGCTTTATAGTTTACTTTTCATTTTTATGCTGTATTTTTATATGAACTCTAAAAAAGGAAAGATGCCTTACAACCATTTTGAAGCATACGACCTCAAAGTCACTGAAGAAATTAAAGAAAGTTATAAAGATATTCTTCAAGAACTGGGTGAGGATGTTAACAGAGAAGGACTGTTGAAAACCCCAGAACGCGCTTCAAAGGCCATGCAGTTTTTGACGCAAGGCTACCATCAAGATGCCGCTGAAATTTTGAGAAGTGCTATGTTTAAAGAGTCCTATAATGAAATGGTCATTGTTAAGGATATTGAGGTGTACTCCCTTTGCGAGCATCATGTCTTACCGTTTTTTGGAAAGGCGCATATTGCATATATTCCCGATGGATATATTGTCGGGTTGAGTAAATTGCCAAGGATCGTGGACATATTTGCAAGACGTCTACAAGTTCAAGAACGATTAACAAAGCAAATTTTGGATTGTATCAATGATACGTTGCAACCTCAGGGAGTCGCCGTTGTTATTGAGGCTTCACATATGTGTATGATGATGCGTGGCGTTCAAAAACAGAATTCAGTGACCACTACTTCGGGATTTAGAGGACAGTTTGAACAGAATGAAACACGAAATGAGTTTTTAAAATTGATCAGCAATAAATTTTCCTAAATATATTTTGGTATATGTTTTGTATAAATAAGTTTGAATTAATCTTTACAAAATGAAGTTAGAAAACTTAAGCAAAAATAAAAAGTTGATCTTGGGAATCATTTTTGACTTTATCGGAATGATCACTTTTATTGATATTATTTGGGCACCTGTTTCAGGACTTTTAATGTCAAAAATGTATGCAGGCAGAAAAGGAAGGGTAGCAGGTATAATTTCTTTTATTGAGGAAATATTACCGGGCTTTGACATTATTCCTTCCTTTACCATTATGTGGTTTTACACCTATGTGTTCAGTACACACCCAAAAGTCATAGAAGTAAAATAAAAAAACCCCTTTCAAATGCTGAAAGGGATTTTTAGTTTAAAGCTAAGAGCCTTCTTGGGTTTTAAAACCTGAGAGGTTTTTATAGACTTATAAGTTA
>JBARDR010000141.1:0-2077 GCA_049795335.1 Gelidibacter sp.
TGATTTAACATGTCAATAGCTTCCTGCATAACTGGCAAGTCGCTTTTGCTTCCCATAATGATTCCTACTTTGCTCATAATTCTTTTAAATTTTAATAGTCAATTTCTCTATACGCCAATAGACAGGCATTTTCAATTTCAATTTATTGACTGATCACTTTAATTATACTTTTAACGTCTTCGGCTATTTTTCGGGCTTCATTCAAATCTTCATTAACAATCGTGACATGGCCCATTTTACGAAATGGTCGGGTTTGTCTTTTGCCATAAATATGAGGCGTGACACCATCCATCGCTAAGATTTCTTCGATGTTTTCATAGAGGACATCTCCAGAATAGCCTTCGGCGCCAACCAAATTAACCATAACACCTGCAACTTTATTTGCTGTTTTGCCGAGTGGTAAATTTAAAACGGCTCTTAAATGCTGTTCAAATTGAGAGGTGTAGCTCGATTCAATCGTGTGGTGACCGGAATTGTGTGGTCTTGGAGCAACTTCATTGACTAAAATTTCATCGTCTTGAGTCTGGAACATTTCTACCGCCAACAAACCCACATGATTAAAGGCTTCCGAAACTTGTAAGGCAACTTGTAAGGCTTTGTGAGCCACTTGGACATCAATTCTCGCCGGTGAGATCACGTATTCCACTTGGTTGGCTTCTGGATGAAATTCCATTTCTACTACCGGATATGTTTTGACTTCGCCATTGCTATTTCTACTGACAATAACCGCGAGTTCATTTTTAAAAGGAATCATGGTTTCTGCAATACATTCGCCATCTTTCAAGTCTTTTAAATCAGATTTCGATCGGACCACTTTCACGCCATTGCCATCATAACCAAATTGTGCAGCCTTCCATACAAACGGCAATTGAAGTCCGCCATTATCAATAGCATCTTCAATTTCTGAAACATAGGCGAAACGTGCAAAATCGGCTGTTGGAATGTTATTGTCCACATAAAATAATTTTTGTGTGGCTTTGTTTTGAATGATTCTTAAAGTTTTGGAAGATGGAAATACTCTGACGCCTTCTTTTTCCAAAGTTTCTAGAGCGTTGGCATTCACATTTTCAATTTCAATGGTCAGTACATCAAGGTTTTTTCCGAAATTGACGACGGTCTCATAATCCATTAAATCGCCTTGGGTAAATTCATTACAGGCAATTTTGGAAGGCGCTTCATCGCTAGGGTCTAGCACGCAGGTGTAAATGTCAAATTTGCGGGTTTCGCTAAGCAACATTTTGCCTAATTGACCACCACCAAGAATACCAAGTTTAAAATTTGAAGAGAAATAAGTCATGTTTTAAGATCTTACGGAGAGAATGATTTAAATTTTTGTCATCAATCTTGCAAAAATACACTTAAACTCGGAAATTAATCCATCAAATCCTGAAATATCGGGAGTAAATTTTAAATCAAAAGTGTATCTTTGCGTCTTTTAAAATCCAATTATTTTGATTAAGCTTCACGATTTATATTTTAAGCCCTTTATTTCTGAAAAGGAAATTGATACGGCCATCCAAAGAATGGTGGATGAGGTAGCCCATGATATTAAGGACGAAATCCCAGTATTTGTTGGTGTTTTAAACGGATCATTCATGTTTGTGAGTGATTTTGTCAAAAAATACACGAAGCCTTGTGAGGTGACGTTCATTAAACTGGCGTCTTATGAAGGTGTTAAGTCTACTGAAGATATTCAACGCTTAATAGGATTGACTCAGGATTTGACAGGACGAACTGTTGTCATCCTTGAGGATATTATCGATTCAGGAAACACTTTAGAAGAGATCCACCGTATTTTTAAAAATGAAAAGGTTAAAGAATTAAAGATTGCCACCTTATTCCATAAACCGGAAGCTTACAAAAAAGACTTTAAACTTCATTATATTGGTATTAATGTTCCTACAAAATTCATCGTCGGGTACGGATTGGATTACGACGGATTAGGGCGGAATTTACCAGAAGTATATCAATTAAAAACCACACAACACATGACCAATTTTGTCCTATTTGGACCTCCTGGAGCAGGAAAGGGGACGCAAGCCAACTTTTTAAAAGAAACTTATAACCTCGTTCATAT
>JBARDR010000142.1:0-8588 GCA_049795335.1 Gelidibacter sp.
ATTTTTCATCTATAAATTTAAGAATAGCAATTCGGTAACTAGAGAAGCTAAAAAATCATTGCTTGAAACGGAAGAAGAATTTGAGGAACACCGACGTACAGCGCTTGAACGAGAACAAAAAGTAAGACGTCAACTGCAAGACGAAATCAACAAACAAAAAACAATAAAGTAAATCTGAAAAATCTGTAACTAACCTTACAGATTTTTTTTTTTGCTCAACCACAGAACTTCTCAAAAGATCATCACTCTTTCCATTCTGCCGACTGCCGACTGAATCTGCTGACTGAACACTGAAGACTGCTAACTGCCGACTGAAAACTGGAGACTGACAACTTTTTTTCGCATCTTTGCAACGTAGAAAAAAAATCATGCGCATAGATATCATTACAGTTTTACCTGAGCTCCTTAAAAGTCCTTTTGAGGCTTCCATACTGAAACGTGCCATTGAGGCCGACTTAGTGGAAGTCCATTTTCATAATTTAAGAGATTATACGACGGATCGTTACAAATCAATTGATGACACACAATTTGGTGGAGGTGCAGGCATGGTCATGATGATTGAACCTATTGATAAGTGTATTTCAAAATTAAAGGAAGAGCGTGATTATGACGAAGTGATCTATATGACGCCTGATGGAAACACTTTAAATCAAGGCATGGCCAACACGCTTTCTTTAAAAGAGAATATCATTATTCTGTGCGGTCATTACAAAGGTGTCGATCAACGGGTAAGGGATCTATTGATTACCAAGGAAATTTCAATAGGAGATTATGTACTTTCAGGCGGGGAATTGGGCGCAGCAGTTTTGTGCGATGCCATTATTAGACTTATACCAGGTGTTTTGGGAGATGAAACATCGGCCTTAACCGATTCTTTTCAAGATAATTTATTGGCCCCTCCTATTTATACAAAGCCGAGAGAATATAAAGGCATGAAAGTCCCGGAGGTTTTATTTTCCGGACATTTCGCCAATATTGAAAAATGGCGTGAAGATGAAGCGTATAAGCATACGCAAGAAAGAAGACCAGATTTGTTGGAGGATTAGTTTTAAGTTGGCAGTTCAGTTGGCAGTGTTCATTCTTCAACCCGACGTCATCCATCAGCGCTCATCCAACCAAACAACAAACAACCTATAACATACCTAAAAATAATTGAAATTTTAATTGCAAATTATTAATTATTCCTTACTTTTGCATCCAATTTCAGATTAACCTCTGGCGATCTGCGCGAATGTTGGTTTGAAAAAATCCTAAAAATTAAAAGAAATGAATTCTTTAGTTAAATTTGTACAAGACGAATTTGTAGAAAAAAAAGAAATTCCTCAATTCGGTGCTGGTGATACAATCACAGTTTATTACGAAATTAGAGAGGGTGAAAAAAAACGTACGCAGTTTTTTAAAGGTGTCGTATTACAACGTAAAGGATCTGGAACTTCAGAAACTTTTACCATCCGTAAAATGTCAGGAACAATTGGTGTAGAGCGTATCTTCCCAATCAACTTACCTGCCCTTCAAAAGATTGAAGTCAACAAAAAAGGTAAAGTTAGACGTGCCCGTATCTTTTACTTTAGAGGTCTTACTGGTAAAAAAGCAAGAATTAAAGAAAGAAGAGGATAAGACTCTGAAACATACATTAAACATAAGCCTTGATTCTTTTCAAGGCTTTTTTTATGAACAATTGTTAATAAATAGGGTTCATAAGCAGTTGATAAATAAAGGCTTAAAAACTTTGGTAGACAGTACATTTTTTCGTAATTTAGTAAAACGATTAATAACAACCACGAGTTGGTTTCAGATTCAAAACCTGAATTTAATTTAACCGAAAGAATATACGTTCTTTAAATACTTGTTTTTCGAGATTTTTTAAATATCGCGCATTTACGGATAAACTTAAAAAATCATGACGCTTTAAAAAGTACAGCATGTTCAAGCAGGCTAAAACTAGTAAAGCTGAAAGCCTCCGAAGATGGCAACAACGAAAGTGAACCCCAAGTGTAGGAAGCAATGTTTTAGTGCTTGTATGTCGTGAAAACGGAATTGCAAATACTAAATCATCAAGAAAAACAATACCTGAAACATTTCTATAACATGTCAATACATTTTGAAAGTTATCGAATGTTTTATTGAAATAGTAATACTTGAATTGAAAAAGACGATTGTAAAACGCGAGTTTTAGTCGGCTGATTTAACAGGAATGTTAATGAGATCACGAGACTATTTCAAAGAAAGCCATGTCAAGGTAGTCTAGCTACAATGATATGGCTTTTGTTTTTTTAATAGATTCCACTTAACTTTCGCGCCTCAATCTTTATTTCAATCCATGCTACTACCTATTATTGACTCTAAACAGTTTTCCAATACCGATTTTAGCGACAATTCATTTCAAAAAGCCGAATATGACAATTGCAACTTCACGAATTGCAATTTCGCTGACACGAATCTGTCTTCCATAACATTTATAGAATGTGAGTTTGACACCTGCAATTTCAGCAATGCCAGCATTAGAAACACAACATTCAGAGAGGTCGAATTTATCGATTGCAAATTGATTGGACTTCAATTTCAGGATTGTAGTCCATTTTTATTATCCTTTGGATTTTTAAATTGCCAATTGCAATTCTCATCTTTTTATAAATTAAAACTAAAAGCCATCCAGTTTGTCAACTCCAATCTCAACCAGGTAAATTTTACAGAAACAGATTTGTCCAATGCCCTATTCGACAACTGCGACTTTAACCATGCTATTTTTGAGCAGACCAATTTAAAAAATGCCGATTTCAGTTCTTCAGAAAATATAGTGCTAAATCCAGAAAACAACACCATCACGAAGGCAAAATTCTCAAAGGAAAACGTATTGGGATTATTGCAGCACTATCAAATTACCATTGTTTAATTGGTCGCTTTTCAACTTTATATCTTGATCTCAATTTTGTATATTTGCACAGCCTAATTTCGGGCTAATCTTAAAAATTAAATTTCACAGTACTTATGTCAAAAACCTCTACTATTATTTATACCAAAACGGATGAAGCACCAGCATTAGCAACACGTTCGTTATTACCAATCATAAAATCATTTACAGCATCCTCCAATATTGATATTGTTACTAAGGACATTTCATTGGCCGCACGTATTTTAGCTGTTTTTCCTGATTTTTTATCGGAAGATCAAAAAGTACCAAACGCATTGGCTGAATTAGGAGAGCTGGCGACGAAACCAGAAGCAAACATCATTAAATTACCAAATATCAGTGCTTCCGAGCCACAGCTTAAGGCTGCGATTGCTGAATTGAAGTCTAAAGGCTTTAACATCCCTAATTATCCTGACGATGTAAAAACAGCAATAGATAAAGACATTAGAGCTCGTTATGATAAAATAAAAGGAAGTGCCGTCAACCCAGTGCTTCGCGAAGGAAACTCAGACCGACGTGCACCGAAAGCTGTTAAAAATTACGCTAAGAAAAACCCACATTCCATGGGCGTTTGGTCTCCGGATTCAAAAACCGAAGTGGCAACCATGTCGCACGGCGATTTCTTTCATACTGAAAAATCATTGACGCTTTCAAAAGCAGATACGGTTACTATAAAACTTGTTGGGAATGATGGTACTGAAGAAATTCTAAAAGAAGGCTTAAGCTTAAAAGAAGGCGAAATTATTGATGCTTCAGTAATGCGCAAAAAAGCATTAATCGAGTTTTTACAAAAAGCTGTTGCTGATGCAAAAGCTAAAGGCATTCTTCTTTCTGTACATTTAAAAGCGACCATGATGAAGATCTCTGACCCGATTATCTTTGGGCATGCTGTTGAAGTATATTTTAATGATGTTTTTGAAAAATATCATAATGAGTTCAAACAAATCGGATACAGTGCCAGCAGTGGATTGGCAAGTCTTTATGTTGAACTAAAAAAACTTCCAGAAGCAAAACGCAAGGAAATTGAAGTGGCCATTGAAAATACAATTGCCAAGGGACCAGATTTGGCCATGGTAAATTCAGATAGAGGAATAACCAATTTACACGTACCAAGTGACGTGATTATTGATGCTTCAATGCCGGCAATGATCAGAACGTCTGGTAAAATGTGGAATGCCCAAGGAAAACCAGAAGATACTTTAGCTGTAATTCCTGATAGCAGTTATGCGGGGATATACGAAGCAACTATCGATTTCTGTAAAAAACATGGTGCTTTTGATCCAACCACAATGGGGACGGTGCCGAATGTTGGTTTGATGGCCCAAAAAGCAGAAGAATACGGTTCACATGACAAAACTTTCGAGATTGAAAACGACGGAAAAGTTGTGGTCATCAATTCTGAAGGAAAAACCATTCTTGAACATGAGGTTGAACAAGGCGATATCTGGAGAATGTGTCAAGTTAAAGATGCACCAATTCAGGACTGGGTTAAATTAGCTGTAACGAGAGCAAGACTTTCCGATATGCCAGCAGTTTTTTGGTTAGACAAAAACAGAGCGCATGATGCTGAATTAATCAAAAAAGTAAACGCATACCTTCCAAATCACGATACTAAAGGTTTAGATATTAGAATTCTTTCTCCAATTGAAGCGACTACTTTTACTTTGGAGCGCATAAAAGATGGAAAAGATACGATTTCAGTTACAGGAAATGTATTGCGTGATTTCTTAACTGACCTCTTCCCTATTTTAGAATTAGGAACAAGTGCAAAAATGTTATCCATAGTTCCATTAATGAATGGTGGTGGTTTGTTTGAAACGGGCGCAGGAGGTTCAGCACCTAAACACGTTGAGCAATTTGTTGAAGAAGACCACTTACGTTGGGACTCATTGGGCGAGTTTTTAGCATTGGCGGTCTCTCTTGAACATTTAGCACAAACCAACGACAATCCTAAAGCTCAAATTTTAGCGGATACCTTAGATGCAGCGACTGGAAAATTATTAGACAATGGAAAATCGCCTTCGCGTAAAGCGGGTGAATTGGACAACAGAGGTAGTCATTTCTATTTGGCACTCTATTGGGCAGAAGCATTGGCAAACCAAACTTTGGACATGCAATTGCAAGCAGAATTTAAAAAACTTGTAGAGGTATTAAAAACCAATGAGAGCATTATTAATGAAGAGTTGATCCAAGTACAAGGCAAACCAGTTTCCATAGGTGGTTATTATGAACCAAATGATGTATTAGCAGATAAAGCAATGAGACCAAGTGCAACATTTAATGCTATCCTTGAAAATAAATAGGAAAACACTTAAAGTACACCTATCCTATTTGTTTAAAAAAAATTCAAATAAATTAAACAAAATTATACAAAAAAGCTCCTTTTATCAAGGAGCTTTTTCTATTTTTATCGAAAATTTGCCGATGCTTAATAAATTCATAATCTATCTGTTGCTGATACTCGGTTTGCCCCTAAATATGTTAGCTCAGGAAAAGTTTACTTTAAGTGGAAAAATAACAGATCAACATAGTAATGAAACATTAATTGGTGTCAACATTATCTTTCCAGAACTTCAAACGGGCACTATAACCAATGAATATGGGTTTTATTCCATTACCTTAAGTAAGGGCACCTACAATTTTCAAGTCAGTTATTTGGGCTTCAATAGTATTTCTGAAACGGTTACTATAGATAAAAATCAAACCCTCAATTTCAGACTTACCGAATCCACTGAAAGCTTGGACGAAATTGTGATTACTGAAAATGTGGAGAAATTGAATATTCGCAAACCTCAAATGAGTGTCAATTCACTATCCATTAACACTATAAAACAAATGCCAGTGGTTTTAGGAGAAGTTGATGTTATCAAATCCATCACTCTTTTACCTGGTGTTAGTAATGCCGGCGAAGGTTCATCGGGCTTCAATGTTCGCGGTGGTGCCGTGGATCAAAACTTAATCCTCTTGGACGAAGCCACAATTTTCAACTCTTCCCATCTCTTTGGATTATTTTCCGTATTCAATCCGGATGCCATTAAAGATTTGAAACTTTATAAAGGTGGCATTCCCGCTAAATATGGCGGACGTGTCTCCTCAGTCCTAGATATTTATCAAAAAGAAGGCAATAGTAACGACTTTCACATGAATGGTGGTATTGGCATTGTATCTAGCCGATTATTAGCCGAAGGCCCCATTGTGAAAGAAAAAGGGTCGTTCTTATTAGGCGGTCGCTCTAGCTATGCGCATTTGTTCTTCCCGCTTTTTGATCTCGACAGTAAAGCCTATTTCTATGATATGAATACTAAGCTGAGTTTTAACATCAATGAAAACAACAACATTTACCTTTCTGGCTATTTTGGACGTGATGTTTTTGAAATATCGGATAGTTTCGAAAACACTTATGGCAATACGGTTATAAATTTCAGATGGAACCATCTGTATTCTGCGAAATTATTTTCAAATTTATCCGTTATTTATTCTGATTATTATTACGGCTTACGCCTTAATTTTGTGGAGTTCGATTGGAAATCGGGGATTAAAAACTTCAATCTGAAATACGATCTTAAACATTATATAACCTCTAACTTTAAACTCGAATATGGCTTAAATAGTCTGTATCTCACTTTTAATCCAGGAGAAATAACGCCGACCACCGAAACTTCTGGCATCAATCCGTACGACCTAATCAAAAAATATGCCTTTGAAAAGGCTGTGTATGTGGATGCTGAACATCAAATAAATTCGAAGCTCGCTGTTTCTTACGGACTCAGATTAAGCAGTTTTCAACGCTTAGGCCAAAACGAACTTAATCTGTATGAAAATGACCATGCGGTCAATTTCAATGAAGAACTTCAAATTTATGAAAAAGGACAAGTTATTGGTATGGATACCTATGAACGATCGGACGTCATTAAAACGTTTATCAATTTAGAGCCAAGATTAGCCTTGGCTTATCAGCTTAATGACAACTCGTCGGTCAAAGCTAGTTACAACCGCATGAGTCAATATCTGCACCTCCTTTCCAATACTAGCTCTCCTACGCCTTTAGATGTTTGGGCACCGAGCGGAAAGTACATCAAACCACAATTGTTGGATCAAGTCGCGCTAGGATATTTTAAAACGTTCAAGGATAATAAGTATTCCTTGGAAGTGGAAACCTTTTACAAAAACATTCAAAATCGCATCGATTATATTGACGGCGCCAACCTTATTGCCAATGATGCCATTGAACAAGTGATTCTGAATGGTAAAGCCAGAGCCTACGGATTGGAAGTCCTGCTCAGAAAAAATGAAGGGCGATTAACCGGTTGGATTGCCTATACCCTCTCTAAATCAGAACAACAAACTCCTGGAAGAACCGCAGTTGAAACCGGAATCAACGACGGCAATTGGTACAATACGCCTTATGATAAAACCCATGACATTTCGATAACTTCGAGTTATCATTTAAACGACAAGTGGAGTTTTAGCAGTAATTTCATCTTTCAAACCGGTCAACCTACCACATTCCCTAATGGTCAATATGAATATAATGGCGTTAACATCCCCAATTATGAATCCCGAAATTCAAGTCGATTGACAAACTATCATCGTTTGGACCTCGCCGCCAACTATAACCCCAATCCAAGATCGACCAAAAAATGGAAAGGCGAATGGGTATTTGGCATATACAATCTTTATGGGCGTAAAAATGCATCATCCATAACATTTAGGGAAAACCGAGATACAGGCGCTAATGAAGCCACGCGATTGGCGCTATTTGGTGTTATTCCATCAGTATCTTATAATTTTAAGTTTTAGAAAATGAAAAACTATATATTTATTATCAGTGTGCTTCTGTTTCAGACCTCGTGTGAAGATGTCATTGATCTCAATTTAAATACTGCTGAACCTAAATTGGTTATTGAAGCCTCTATAAATTGGTTAAAGGGTACTTCCGGACATGAGCAAATCATAAAATTGTCCTTAACCGCGCCATATTTTGATGACATGGTCCCACCCGCGAATGGAGCAAATGTGGTTATTACCGATCAAGACAATAGAACTTACACTTTCATTGAAGAAGGCGAAACCGGAATCTATAGGAACACTAATTTCCGCCCGGCCATCAATAAGCAATATGATCTTAAAATTATTTATAAAGATGAAACTTACGTCGGTAACGAAACTTTTAAATCCGTCGTTTCATTAGATTATATTCAGCAAAACAACGCTGCTGGCTTTTCCGGAAAGGACATTGAAATAAAAGCTTATTACACCGATCCCGCGGATGAACAAAATTTCTATTTTTTCGAATTTAAAAGCAACATCCCTATTCTTGCATCCCTATCCATTTACGAAGACCGATATAACAATGGCAATCAAATTTTTGGATATTATTCGGAAGAAGATCTTAAGGCGGGCGATCAAGTCACGATAAAAAATTACGGAATTTCAGAACGCTTCTACAATTATATGTTTATTCTATTACAGCAAAACAATAATTCCGGAGGCGGTCCTTTTGAAGCTAAGCCCGCAAGTGTGAGAGGCAATTGTATCAACCAAACAAATCCGAAGAATTTTCCATTAGGTTATTTTAGACTTTCAGAAGTGGTAGAACAAATTTATACCATTCAGTAAAATGATTTTGGGGTTCCGTTTTTCTTACTGCGGTTCAAAACGGCGTGCTGTCCACTGT
>JBARDR010000143.1:0-4771 GCA_049795335.1 Gelidibacter sp.
GGGTTACTTTTTGCCCTTACCCATAATTATCCAGGAACCCCGATGGTCAAACAAGCCAAAGCCATGGTTGAAAATGGAGATCTTGGAGCAATCAGAAAAGTGCAAGTTCACTATTTACAAGGTTGGATGGCGACTGCGGTTGAAAATTCAGATAACAAACAGGCCGCTTGGCGCGTTGATCCTTCAAAATCTGGGGTTGGCGGTGCTTTAGGAGATATTGGTACGCATGCTCATAACATAGTAGAGTATATTACCGGATTAAAGGTGAAAGAACTCGCGGCAGATTTAGGAAGATTCGGTAAAGACCGTGTTTTAGATGATGATGGCAATATCTTACTACGATTAGATAATGGCGCCAAAGGAATTATGTCAATTTCCCAAATTGCCACGGGAGAAGAAAATAACTTCTCGATTCGGGTTTATGGAGAAAAAGGCAGTTTGGAATGGCATCAGGAAAATCCAAATGAACTGATCACAAGATGGCTCGATCAACCGAAAAAGGTTTTCACACCTAACGGAAAGGGGTTATATCCATTGTCATTAATTGCGTCTCGAATCCCCGCTGGGCATCCCGAAGGCTATTTGGAAGCATTTGCCAATGTCTATAAAAACTTTGGGACACATTTAAACGCATTTAGAACAAAAACCGCCATTGAAACTCCAGACTATCCGACGGTTTTCGATGGCATTAGAGGGGTGCAATTTATTCATGCGGCCGTTGAAAGTGATCAGCAAAATGCGTCTTGGGTGGAGTTGGATTAAGGGAAGTGTCTTAGGGGGTAATAAGTTTTACAGATAGTTAAAACCTTGTCTTATTGGGTTGTAAGCTCTGTGGGGCATTTGACTTTTATAGTTTTGGATATTTATTAAAAATGAATATGTTTGGGTGTTTTACGATCATAATTAGCGCAATGGATTGCGGTTATATATGTGTCATGCCTAATTAAAAAAAAGACAAATGAGAAATACATTAATTCTAATATCCTTTCTATTTCTAGCTATTAATTTGAATGCTCAAAAATCTAACTTAATTGTTGGTAATTGGGTTTTCACTAAGACGGTAAATTCGATACGTCTATGATGGAGGGAAAATCGAGTGGAACTTGGAAATTTGATTCAGCCTCTAACTCTATAATTCTTTTTGGTATTGAAGGAGCTCCTCAAGAACTTAAAATTTTAAAATCTTCGCAAAGTGAACTAGCCTTAAAACTTGGATTGGGAGAGTTTTTATTGACAAGAATTGAATAATAAAACTAGGCACAACAAATATAATCTATGGCTTAGTCAGTGCTCACTTGAAAAAACCTGCGGATTTCCCAAAGCCAGATTTATTTAGAGTGGTTCCTGCGAAACCACACCACAATGCACAGACATAAATTATGAGGAAACCGATAAGAACAACGATTATCATATTATCATCAATCATTTTGGTGGGTATTATTTATTGGAATACTCGAATTCAAATTGAATATTACTTTCTGAAGAAACATGTCATTTTATGGTCTGAAAATGTGCAAATAAAACCATCAGACTTTAAAGCTAACATCGATTGGGATTATGATTCTAATGAATCGTGGTTTCACGGATTTTATCTTAAATCAACAAATTTGAAAGATGCGGAAGTAAAAGCTTTATTTGACCAAAATAAATCGTGGATAAAGGATACAACAAATTTTGAGGAGCTAATGAAAATGCAGAAATTAAGATTTGACCTATATGAAAGTTTTGCGAGAAAATTTAACCGTGAAATTAATAAAATCAAATATAGAACTGATAAATCATATTCTGATTTAGAAAAAATAGGGGACAACATTTACGCAGAATTATTAAAAGTTGAAGATAGTATATATTTTACGGATTTACCGATTCAAGAAAAAATTGACCATTGGAGGCCGAAAATAAATATGATGTTAGAAAGGAATGAATAATTACGCACTATACACTATAGGCTTGGCCTGGTCTGTTCCTCGCTTGGAATCCCGATAGCTTTCTGGAAAGCAAAGTAAAAGGCATAAGGAATTAATAAAGAACCATGGATTATGCAACCACCATGTTTTCAACTTCCCTAAGGGTCTATATTTTTATTTCTGATAGAGGTGAAGCGTTTGTTGCGTTCAGCTTGATATGGATTAGAGGTTTTTCGGTTTCCATAACCAACGGTATTTTCATAAGATGACATGGTGTGTTTCCCGATAAGCTTTTAAACTCTCTGATCATGTGCATTTGATCAAAATAGTCACATTCTACCGCAATTGATGTCCAATTGAGCATCGCATCTTCTCTTTTGAGGGATAAGGCGCGATTAAACCTTATGAGGCAGATGAGGTGTTTGGGAGATATGCCCACTTTAGTGGTAAAAAGACGCTCTAAATTACGGTTACTCATATGGGCTTGAACAGACAGCAGATCTAAATTCGCTTTTCCGCCGCAATTTACCAAATGACCCACTATTTTCTGAAGGTTTTTGTTGCGGCCCAAGGGTCTGTTCTTTAAAAGGTAGTGCAACAAATAAGCATCCGCAAGGAGTCCCATTTCTCTTAAATCTTTTGCTTCGCACAAACGTTCATAAAGCGATTGTATATCCGGATGTAAGAGATCTCTACCATCAATAATATGATTTCTAATTTCGGCGACAGAAATTCCAAAAACATCATTTAAACCGGTGGGTTTAAATATTATTTCAAGAACTAAATAGCAGCCATTAAAAGACATTTCTCCATTATATGCCGAACTCAATCCTAAAATATTTATACAGTCCCCTGTTTTTATGATTTCCTTATTAATGGGATCTCGTAAATGGATCAATTTGGCCTTAAAGAAAAAAGTTATGGAAGTGTAATAAGAGGCCAACCAGGGTTTAGTTATAGTAACGCCCTGCGTATCGAACTGTCTTAAATTGTAGCTCGCAACGTATTCGGATAGGATAGGGTTTGGCGCTATATGTGAAGTGGTCACCATAAAATCTTAACCTTCTCAGATGAAATCTCTTTTATACTTTAGTAAAAGTACAGTTTTGATTACATCTTAAATAATATACGATGTTAAAACTCTGTAAATCATACGCTTGAATATTCGGTAAGTTTAAATGGGCGCTTGGTGTGCAATAGGAGTAGATCTCACGCTATGTAATGGAAGTTTATGGACTCCATACAGTTAACCGTAATTAAAAATCAACCGCAATATTTCTTGTCGTATTTGTACTATTTTTTTTAAAAATTGGATTCTAACTTTAGCGAATCTTATGCCGAATGTAGTGGCTCCCAGTTTTTTCAAGTATTCTCCAACTCATAAATCACATAGAAATGAAAAACTCAAAAATGTATTCCGTTGCTCCAAAATTAATTGCCTTGATTTCCTTTACGCTTCTGTGCTTCCTGTATTTTGGATGTAATAATGACGATGATGAAAATCTTAACGTTCCACAAGTTGAGATTAACACAATTGCGTCTGGATTGAAAGGTCCAATGGGAATAGAAACAGATACTCAGGGCAATATTTGGGTTACCGAAAGTGGCACCAATATTCCCGATGCTGATAATGATTCCCACAATAATAATGGCAAGGTTATTTTGATAACTCCAAATGGTCAAAAGTATGATGCCATTGTCAATTTGGAATCCTATACCAACGCTCATTCTGGCGAACTGCAAGGCACATCCCATATTTTGAGGGATGGGGGCATATTAAATGTTTTGTCGGGCAATCATTTGTACCGTGCTGACATTTCTAACTTTAAGCCGGGAGACACACCCTTGGATGCCCGAAATCTGCCATCTGAAGATATCTTTTCGGTGATTTCCCAATTGCCTGCCGCAAGCAATCCTGATCACGACTCCCATCCCTATAATCTTACCAAAGGTCCCGATGGTGACCTTTACATTACTGATGCGGGGGCAAACCTTATTATACATCGAAAAGGCGTGAATGATTATTCTATCTTCGCACAAATTCCTGCCATTCCTAATCCGTCATTCCCTGGATTAGGTGGACCCACAGTGCAGTCTGTACCTACTGCCCTCTACTATGATGGTGAGGCGTTTTTGGTCACTAGCTTGACAGGGTTTCCGTTTCCGAAAGATGTAGCGAGCATTTATAAAATTTCATTATCAGGAGATGTGTCGGTTTATCAAACAGGTTTTACCATGCTCGTGGATATCGTTAAAGGAAATAATGCCTATCATTTGGTAGCACAACATGCTGCTTCCTTTACTCCCGCATCTGGATTTGCCCCTAATACAGGTTCTCTCGTATGGGTTAATGGCGCTAGCACCATATTGCTTGCAGAAGGGCTAAACAAACCATCGGCCATTAAGCAAGTGGACGATCATACCTGGTATGTAGCTTCCTTGGCTGATGGCACAGTTTTAAAAGTGACTTATCAATAAATGGCCTCCATTAAAAAAAGGATGCCAATTATCAACTAAATTATTCTTTGAATTAAAAAACCCTTATAACACTGAGTTCATAAGGTTTTTCGGTGGAGTCGGAGCGATTAACTGCGTTGTTCACTTTCACTCCCATACTGTAAATACAACTTTCTGTGCTTTCAGCCCAGGCGTCTTAAAACAACAAAGCTCAATCAAGTAAACTTGTTGAGCTTTTTATGTTTAAATCCGCAACAAAGTTGCGCTTAATTGTGGAGTCGGAGACTATTGAGCGTCTTATATTTACTTATGCTTTAATATACTCTAAATGTCTGTTTATGTGGTTTTTTCCCTATATTTGCTACACTTAATAGGAGGTGAGTTTTCAATAAAGGATAACATAATTA
>JBARDR010000144.1:0-3704 GCA_049795335.1 Gelidibacter sp.
GTGCATCAATTGCCACATCCGGATTTGGTGGTGGAGATTAAGGTGATCGCATATAAAAAGCAATAATTTGACAGACCTCAAAGGTTTTTAAAACCTGGGAGGTCTTAATATAAAATTTGTGAATTGGTGGCAAATAGAGCGCAACAAGATGAGATTCCTGCCTTCGCAGGTATACGAAACTACATCAACGGTCAGTACGAGAATCCAATTCAAGATAATTGGCTCGATAACTATTGCCCAGCAACAGGAGAGATTTACGGACAACTTCCAAATTCCAATAAAGACGATGTAGAGAACGCATACATCGCTGCTAAATCAGCATTTCCAAGTTGGTCTCAAACTACTTTGGAAGAACGCAGTAGAATCCTTATTAAGATTTCAGAATTATTGGAAGCTAATTTGCAACGTTTTGCTGAAGCTGAAAGCAAAGACAATGGAAAACCAGTTTCCTTGGCAAAAGAAGTCGATATTCCGAGAGCGGCCAGTAATTTTCGTTTTTTCGGGAATGCTATTACACAATTTGCCAGTGAAAGTCATGAAAGCGTCGGTCAAGATGCGATAAATTTCACTTTACGTCAACCTATTGGTGTGGTGGGCTGTATTTCACCTTGGAACCTTCCACTCTATTTATTTACTTGGAAAATTGCTCCAGCCATTGCATCAGGAAACTGTGTGGTTGCCAAACCAAGTGAAGTCACGCCGATGACCGCTTATTTACTTGGCGAAATCTGTACTGAAGCAGGTTTGCCAAAAGGTGTGCTTAACATTGTCCACGGTTTAGGTACAACCACAGGACAAGCCATCATAGATCACCCAGAAATCAAAGCCATTTCCTTTACTGGCGGAACAGCAACGGGCGCTCATATTGCCAAAGTTGCCGCCCCACTATTTAAAAAATTGTCCTTGGAATTGGGCGGTAAAAATCCTAACATCATTTTTGCCGATTGTGATTATGACGCTATGTTAACTACGACCGTGCGTTCCTCATTTTCCAATCAAGGTCAGATTTGTTTATGTGGCAGCCGTATTTTTGTAGAATCGTCCCTCTATGAAAAATTCAAGAGAGATTTCGTCGCCAAAGTCAAAGCGCTTAAAGTTGGTCATCCCTCGGACGCATCCACTAATATTGGAGCTCTGGTATCCAAACAGCATTTAGACAAAGTGCTAGATTATATTGAAATTGCAAAAACAGAACAAGGGAAAGTGCTTTGTGGCGGCAACAAAGTAGTTGTGAAAGGTTACGAAAACGGCTACTACCTGGAACCCACCGTTATTGAAGTCGCTTCAAATAGCTGCCGCGTCAATCAAGAAGAAATATTCGGACCTATGGTCACTATCATGCCTTTTGAAAGTGAAGATGACGTCTTGATAATGGCAAACAAGGTCAAATATGGATTATCGGCAACGCTTTGGACGAACGATTTAAAACGCACAATGCGAATGGTCAGTCAATTACAAACGGGAATTGTTTGGGTAAACACTTGGATGATGCGCGATTTACGGACGCCCTTTGGTGGTGTAAAAGCCTCTGGTATTGGTCGTGAAGGCGGATTTGAAGCCTTAAGATTCTTTACCGAGGCGAAGAATGTTTGTATAAAGTATTAGCCCAATTCCTGCGAAGCCAGGAATCTCGTCATTAAAATGAAAATTAAAGTTATGAATAACTTCCTTCCTTTTTTTCTCAAAGTGAATTTAGTTCCATTATTAAGTAACTGAAAATAGAATTAAAATAATTAACCCTAAAAAGATCCCTGCCTTCGCAGTGAGTATGTTATGGATTTAAAACTAAACAACAAATACGCATTAGTTTGCGGAAGTACAGCAGGCATAGGCAAAGCAACCGCCATATCATTAGCCCATGAAGGTGCAAACGTGACTTTAGTGGCTAGAAATGAGGAAAAATTAAAGCAGGTTATTTCTGAATTTCCCAACTCCAGAAACCATAGCTATATTGTTGCAGATTTTTCAAACCCAAACGAATTACAAAAAAAAGTGTCTGATTTTATCAAAAAAAATCATGGCTTCCATATTTTGGTAAACAATACGGGAGGACCTGCAGGTGGACCAGTTTTTTCAGCAAAGATAGAGGAATTTGAAAATGCTTTTACGCAGCATTTAAAGTGTAATCATGTTTTGGCACAAACCGTTGTTCCATTCATGAAAGATGAAGGCTATGGACGCATCATCAATATCATTTCCACATCTGTAAAGCAACCTTTGGATGGTCTTGGAGTAAGTAATACCATACGTGGCGCTGTTGCGAATTGGAGCAAAACTTTGGCCAATGAGCTTGGACAATTCGGAATTACAGTCAATAATGTACTTCCAGGAGCTACGGACACGGATCGTCTGGCAGAAATTATTAAAAACAATTCGGCCAAAACTGGTAAAAGTGTTCAAGAGTCAGCCAACGCCATGAAAAGTGGCGTTCCTGCGAAACGTTTCGCAAGACCTGAGGAATTGGCCTACGCCGTTACATTTTTAGCGAGCGAATGTGCAGGTTATATCAACGGGGTTAATCTTCCTGTGGATGGCGGACGTACGAAATCATTGTAAAAATAGGAATAAAGATAAAAGAACCAAGAACAAAGACTTTCTGTTCTGCCGTTTTATACTTAATTTTAATTGCTAATTCTGCGTGGGGGATGGAGGCATTGTTGGAGCTCCTCGCAGAGAGCGACTGCCGAGAGCCCGACCCGCGAGGGACACGCCCAAAAAATAAAAATATGAACCAAGTAGCCCTATAAACTTCTAGTTTTCAAGAAGTTCCAATCGTTATTAACTCTAATGCTTCGCATTGCATAAAACTATATGTACATACCTGCAAAATTAGGCCTCACAACTTTTTTATTATCCACCGAAGCTTCAGCAACATTGGAAAACCTGTGAGCCCTTCTTATAAACAGCGTCTTATTTAACTAGTTGATAAGTGAAATCTTTTTAATTCATGGAATATAATACCAAGAACGAACACTAAACACTTTCTGTTCTGCCGTTTTATACTTAATTTTAATTGCTAATTCTGCGTGAGGGATGGAGGCATTGTTGGAGCTCCTCACAGAGAGCGACTGCCGAGAGCCCGACCCGCGAGGGACACGCCCAAAAAATAAAATTATGAACCTAGTATCTCCCATTAATTTAAAGGAATGGATTGAAGAAAATCGTCATTTATTGAAACCTCCGGTTGGAAATAAAGTGGTTTGGCAAGATGGCGACTTTATTGTTATGGTCGTTGGTGGTCCGAATAATAGAAAAGACTATCATTATAACGAAACACCAGAATTCTTCTATCAAATTGAAGGCGATATCGTTTTGAAGATAATCGATAACGGCACGCCAAAGGATGTTCATATTAAGGAAGGTGATATTTATTTATTACCTCCAAAAGTACCACATTCACCCCAACGCGATGCAAATACCGTGGGATTGGTGATTGAGTATAAAAGACCTGAAGGCATGCGCGATGCACTGCTTTGGTTTTGTGAAAATTGTACGACGCAATTATACGAGGAAGATTTTACGGTGGAAAATATCGAAACCGATATGCCAAAAATATTTGACAACTATTATAGTGACGACAATAAACGCAAGTGTCCGAACTGCGGGGAATTAATGAAACCTCCGAAGAAGGTTAAGATTGATTAGCAAAAAATGCCAGTGTGATAGATTGAGTTTGTCGAAATAAAAACAGGAAACCTTTAGGT
>JBARDR010000145.1:0-2376 GCA_049795335.1 Gelidibacter sp.
ACTTGAATTAAATTGGTATTTTGGCTCGCTTCATAAACTGCACAAGCATGGTTGCAGGTGCTACCTTGATATTCTTTACGTAAATCGGCATGCGCATCGATTTGAAGCACAGTCAAATTATCGAAACATTCATTAAAGGCACGAATGGTACCGATTGAAATAGAATGCTCACCTCCAAAAGCCGTTACAAACTTGTTACGTTTGATGTACTTTTTAACAGTTTGGTGCACGGCATCGACCATCTTTTCAGGAGATGAATTCTCAGTCACTGCATCAGCAAGGTATACCCCTTGCTTGTACACTTCTGTTTTTGTTTCAATGTCGTACAGTTCCATGTTTTCAGAAGCATCCAAAAAAGCCCTTGGACCTTGGTCTGCACCTTTTTGCCATGTACTTGTCCCGTCATAAGGCACAGGAATCAATACGATTTTCGCAGTCTCTAATTTGGAATATTCCTCTGGTATTCCGGCATACGTTACATTACTATTCATTTTGAAATACTTATTATTATTTTAAAGGTAAAATACAATTTGATTTTATATGTTTTTCAGTTAACAGAAAATCTTAGCTCGCGCTTGTGTTATCGTAACCTAAAATTTTAAGTAAGTCTTCACTTTTTTGTTCTTCTGCGAATAATTCGGTGGTTATATTGCCGTCCGCATCTTTGTCAATTAGAATATGTTTTGGCGAAGGTATCAAACAATGTTGCAATCCTCCAAATCCGCCAATGGTTTCCTGATAAGCACCTGTGTTAAAAAAGCCCAGATACAAAGGTTTGTCCTTGTTGTACTTTGGAAGGTAAATCGTGTTCATATGTTGTTCGCTATTGTAATAATCATCACTATCACAAGTTAATCCACCTAAAAGCACGCGCTCATAACTGTCACTCCAACGGTTAATTGGCAACATGACAAAGCGTTTGTTGATGGCCCAAGTATCTGGAAGCGTCGTAATGAACGATGAGTTGATCATGTTCCACTTCTCTTTATCATTCTGTTGTTTTTGATAGAGCACTTCATAAATGGCACCGCCACTTTCTCCTACTGTAAAACTTCCAAATTCTGTAAAAATATTTGGCACATCTACTTCTTCTTGCTCACAGAACAATTTAATTTGATTAATGATTTCATCAACCATATATTCATAATCAAAATCGAATGCCAAAGAATTTTTAATTGGAAAACCGCCACCAATATTCAAACTATCCAATGATGGACAGATGCGTTTTAAACTCGTATAAACCTTCAAACATTTAGAGAGCTCATTCCAGTAATACGCGTTGTCACGGATCCCTGTATTTATAAAAAAGTGAAGCATTTTCAGTTTTACTTTTTTATTGTCTCTAATTTGGTTTCTGTAAAACGGAAGGATATTTTTGTATCCAATGCCCAATCTTGAGGTATAAAACTCAAATTTCGGCTCTTCCTCAGACGCAATACGAATGCCTATATTGAACTTCCCTTTGATTTTCTGTGAGAGTAATTCAATCTCTTCATAGTTATCAATAATAGGAATGCAATTTTTATGTCCGTCGTTGATCAATCTCGCAATATTGGTCACATATTGAGCGCGTTTGAAACCATTACTGATCACATAAGTTTTATTGGTGATTTTGCCATCAGCCTTCAGTTTTTCAACAATATCAATATCAAATGCCGAAGAGGTTTCAATGTGGATATCATTTTTTAAGGCTTCATCCAACACATGTTTAAAATGCGAGCTTTTAGTACAGTAACAATAATTGTACTTGCCGGCATATTTATGTTTTTTTATAGCTTTTGAAAACCAATCCTTGGCACGTACTATATTATTTGAAATTTGTGGCAGATAGGTAAACTTTAAAGGCGTTCCATAATCCTCCACTAATTTCATTAAATCAATGTCATGAAAGCGAAGATATTTATCTTCTAGTTTAAATTCATCTTGTGGGAAATAAAAGGTTTGATTGATGAGATCAATATATTTTGTATTCATTATAATCTATTAAAGTTTAAAATTCTGAAAAATAAATCAATTAGAGCAATAAAATCCTGATAAATAATGAAAAATCAAACTTGGATTTGTTGATAAGCAGGAACAGACACGAAGACTAGGTGTTTCCTCTTAAATAAATTATGATGAGAAGTAAGCTTTAAAATTTGGTGACTTATCTTATAAGTTGCTTTTGAAAATGACTTCTTAAATTCCAAAAGCCCAAACATAGAAACACGGTTCAAGGGTTCAGCTAAATAAAGTGCAAAAGAACTATAAAAAATTTAGATAACATGTGGTAATGTGAAAAATTTATGATGGAAACTTGCGATGAACTGAAAGCTCGGTTTCTCACAGATGACAAAAGCACACCACCAACTCATTTACAACAACCCAATGATCCGA
>JBARDR010000146.1:0-3502 GCA_049795335.1 Gelidibacter sp.
GTCCTGGAGCACTACATTAAAACTATGGTATCTAAAGAACACCCCTGATAATATTAAGCTTATCTTTTTCCATCTTAAAGCGTATGCCCAGATTGATGCCAACGCTATTTTTAACCCAAAGCCTGCAATAAGGGGCATTGAGAAATCGGTCAGGATTTTAAGCGAGAAGCACAAAACGCTGCTGAACGGTTTCTTCAAATACCTCAAAGGCAAACGCTATAGCGAAAGTACCGTGGCGACCTATACTTTTTTGATTGCTGATTTTGTTTCATTTTATGATGCACGTGCTTAGAGAGTCTTAACAACCGCGATGTAGAACTGTTTATAGAATCTTTTTACATTAAAAAATCCTATGCCATCAGTACACAGCGTCAATTTGTAAGTGCCTTAAAATTGTTTGTAGCCTATTATCCAGATTTGTCCATAGATAATTTAAAGTTGGAACGACCCAAGCGGTCCAAAATTTTACCAACGGTGCTGTCTCAAGCCCAAGTGATTGATTTGCTAAAAGCTTCCAAAAATTTAAAGCACCGAGCCATTCTTGCCCTTATCTATTCCGCAGGGTTGCGTATAAGTGAGCTGATCGATCTGGAACTAAAATGCATCTTTGTAGATCGCAGGCAACTGGTTATAAAAAATGCTAAAGGACGTAAAGATCGGTATGTGGTTTTGGCGGATAGTTTTATTCCCTTATTGCAGAACTATTTTATGACCTATATGCCGAAGCGCTATTTTGTTGAGGGACCGAGCGGTGATAAGTATTCTGCAAGTAGTATCAGAAAATTTTTGGCACGTTATTGCAAGGATGCAAATATATACAGTAAGGTTACGCCCCATACTTTACGACATAGTTATGCCACCCATTTATTGGAGCAGGGTGTCAATTTGAGGCATATACAGGAACTGTTGGGCCATAGTAAGCCTGAGACCACCATGATTTACACACATGTTGCACGCAAGGATCTTTTGGAGATTAGGAGCCCATTGGATAGTGCTATTTTAATCCATGAAAAAAACCAATAAGTGGAACAGAAGTTCCACTTATTCGGGTAATATAGGGTATTAATGTTTATATTCGTTCCACATATAACGAGTTACCCTACATTTGAATGAACAGACGTCTACGTTTAATAATATTGATTTTCATCTTAGTTTCTTGCGGACAAAAAAACACGTCGGATAAGGTTGCTGTTTTAATGAATCAATTCGGAAACGAATCATTCCGTTATGGAAATTTGAAAACATGGGAACCAAATAAATCTGAAATAAATTTTACCGAAAAATTCATCCTAGAAATCATTAAAAAACATAAAGAGGATTACGGAGTCAAAGAAATCTATGCAAATTTCAATGACTATTATTATCAATTTATTCCATACTTAGACGAAAACAATAGAAAAATAATTTATGTCAATTCATTTTGCAAAGATTTTATTCAAAACCCTTTTCAAGATTTAACCTCAGAGGAAATTGAAAAAGAAATTGAATGGAAATCTCATTTTTTCGATGTTAACGATGGCGGAAATTGCTTTTGGAAAGTCCAAGTTGATGTTGAGAAAAAAGACTATTTTGATTTTTCGGTAAACGGATTTTAATAAAAATAAAAACGTAGGGTAACACCGTATAAAAAAAATTGCTAGTTTTAGTTAAACCAAAGTTAGTTGCTCATTTGCTAGCTTCTGATTTTCCTTCGGAAAATCCTCGCACGCAAACACGCAACTTTCCAAGAACTGTGTTGAAAACCAACAAAAAAATAGTTTATTTTTAAACACTATCCTTCTATTACACTTCCAAACTTTATCGGAAGTATATTCTGATAAAACACAGGTTTTCAACTTACTTATACTGCCAATGCACTTCTATAGTTTTCATCATACCACAAATGTGATTTAGCAATCGCGAAAGCCTGCTTTAAGAGTTTGTTGCAAACTGCTACCAAGGCCAGCTTCTTGCTCTTTCCTTTCGCCACGATCCTATTATAGAGTTCTCGACAAGCTTTATTATGTTTACTTGCGGAGAAGCTGCATATGAACAATATCTTCCGTAACCTCCTGTTCCCCATTTTACTTATCCTCGGCCTTGATCTTATACTGCTGCCCGATTCCCTTATTATGGGAGTAAGCCCCGCAAATGAACACAGCTCTGAAGCTTTCTCAAAACGCTCAAATCCATCGGTCAAAACAATTAATAGCGCACTGGCTTTGTCTCCCAGACCAGGTATGCTCTTAATGCGACTGTGCAGATCCTGATATTCCTCTTTTACCAACTTTAGAACCGTTAGTTCGAGACCTGCTATTTCTTTATTGAAATATTTCAGACTCCGATTTATGGAGCGTATTACCGTAGGAACAGGACTGCCCTGGGCTTCTTCAGAGTGTAGCTTGTTTTTCAGAACTATAATCTCTTTCGTATACAGATTACTTAGGCTTAACAAATGTGAACATTCTATTTGATTCTTGGTCTGTCCCGTCCATAAGCTGGGGCTGTTCATAACTGCATATTCGTAAATCTTCTTGGCATCACTCTTATCCGTTTTTATTCTTGATAGCTTCATTTGAATAAACCGTTTTACGGACAAAGGGTTTTCAACACTGACCCTTATTTTGTTTTCTACCAAATAATAAGCTAACCGCAAATGATAGACACCTGTAGATTCCATGACACAATGGGCCTTAGAATCCATAAGTTTACTAAACTGCTTATAACCAGCCATCTCATTGCTAAACTGATGGAATAAACCATCGCTTCCCATCACATCAAAAACATCTTTACTGATGTCAATTCCAAAATAATTCGTATTTTCATTCATAATTAATTTATTAGGAAAGAATGTATCTACCGTATTTTCTGCAACTTAAAAACGAGATCCATAGTCTCTTAGAACTGTACGAAATAGAAGTAGAAAAGAGAGAGGATTCTCAAGAAAAACGAGATCGAGTCTCACTACACAAAATAACCTTAATTCTCTCTTTTTGTTCTTTCTGGTTATGTACTTAAATTTATAACTTTAATAGTAAAAGCTAACTTAAGTTATACAAAACCGTTGGTTGCAATACGAAGAAAATCTAAACATGATTATTAAGGACTTAAATAAAGACGGTAATTTTTTACCAAGTTTGATTAACCTAACTCATTCAATTCCTGATGACTTTTTATTTCATAATCATTATAATTTAAGACATCCAAAAATAATTGCAAACCGTTCAATTCAAAGGGTTTTTAAGAGTTTCAATAAAGTAATTAAAGAACAAGATGAAATTTTAAAAAGATTAGATTCTTTAACACAAAGAAATAAGGATACTAGTGATCTATCTGAACTAATCTACGATCTATTATCTAGTATTCTTTCATACATAGAAGATTGCTTGCATATATTAAAATCTGGGACACCAAAAGAAAACAAAAAAGCACTTTTTGTTTCTAAATGGCTAGAAATAAATAAGCATCCATCTTATAAGACATTCTATAATTCAATTAAAGATTACAGGACGGAAATTTCAAA
>JBARDR010000147.1:0-3338 GCA_049795335.1 Gelidibacter sp.
GCGGTCTTTTTCTTTTGGGCATGCCTTTTTTGTGAAGGACAAAAAAGTCGTGCTCTCGCGGCTCAATCTTTTTGTTTTGAAAAACAAACGAAAAGGATTTCGAACAAACCGCTCCATCACTCATGCAGCGACGTTATAATTTTCAGATATAGATTCAATGGGTAGTAAAGGCTTTAAAAGTTAATGGCCTAATTGTCTAATTGTTCCGTTCATAAGATATTTTTGGTGTCCTTCTTGCAAGTTTTGTTTTGGTGCAAAACATTTAAAATATCTAAGTGCGATTTATTTTGACGATTGAATTTAAGTCAGATGAAGTATCATGTTCAACTTAACTTTCAACTGTATTTTCCCATAATAGGTGACAATTTTTCATATTTCGAACAAATGGAGTCTAATTTGATAAGAAACCTTTAAATTTAACCATGAGCAATCACCAACATTTTAAATATTCAACGAGCGTCGTGGCCTACCCCGTCTTCTTTTTGATGCTTATTTGGGTAGTGTTTTGGTTACAGGTTCGGTTTTTTCCCATCATAAAAACCTTTGGCATCGTCCCTCAAACCCTGACAGGATTAAGAGGGGTAATCTTAAGTCCGCTCATTCACGGAGATATTGAACACATTTATCACAACAGTATTCCACTAGTAGTGCTGACTATGGCTTTGTTTTATTTTTACAGACCCATTGCGTGGAAAGTCTTGCTCTATGGCGTACTGCTTTCAGGGGGCATTACCTGGCTTATAGGTAGGCCCGCAAATCATATTGGTGCGAGTGGTCTTATTTATGTCCTTGTTAGTTTTATCTTCTTTAAAGGGATTTTTGCCAAACATTTTCGGTTGGTCGCTTTATCCTTAATGATTATATTTCTCTACGGAAGCATGATTTGGTATGTGTTTCCCATTAAGGATGGCATGTCATGGGAAGGGCATTTAGGCGGACTCCTAACAGGATTGTTGTTTGCCGTAATATTCAGAAAATCCATTGCCAAACCAGAACGTTATGTATGGCAAGAACCATCGTATAATGAAGATGACGATCCTTTTTTGAGACATTTTGACAAAAATGGAAACTTTATTGAGAACTTGGAAGCTGAAAATGAAATTGAACTTGAAGATGAAATTCAAATTGAAGACCAACCTATCACACCAACAGTTAATTATATTTTCAAGGAAAATCCAGAGTGTTAATTTAGGCTCTTAACACTTCAACAATCTCCAATCAAAAATCTACATCCGCTGTCTCAACACTTCATACAAAAACGCACCACAAGCTACAGAAACGTTCAACGATTCAATCTCACCCAAAATTGGCAATTTGGCTTTTTCATCCACAATTTTTAAGATGGATGGATTAATCCCTTTCCCTTCAGATCCCATAATGATGGCACAAGGTTCAGTGAAATTCACATCGTAAAGATTCTGATCTGTTTTTTCAGTAGCGGCAATCACTTTAATGCCAGAAGACTGCATGTAAAAAACAGCGTCTTTGATATGGTCTACCTTACAAATTGGGATTTTGAAAATGGCACCGGCACTGGTTTTGATAGTATCGCCATTAACTGGTGCGCCACCTTTTTTCTGAATGATAATTCCTGAAACACCCGTACATTCTGCAGTACGGATAATGGCGCCAAAATTGCGGACATCACTGATTTGATCCAAAAGTAAAAACAAAGGAGTTTTACCAGATTCAAGGACGTTTGTTACCAACTCCTCCAAAGGATAGAAGCTGATAGGTGCAATTTGTGCCACCACGCCCTGATGGTTCTTTTGGGTCAGTCGGTTGAGTTTTTCAACAGGAACATAAGAAGAGTTTAAGCGCTCCTTGTGCAAGAGCTGCTCCAATTCAGTAAATAATTCGCCGTGTAATCCTTTTTGTAGAAAGATTTTATCAATGTTTTCACCAGATTTAATGGCTTCTATGACCGCTCTGATTCCAAAAATAGTTGTTTCGTGTTCCATGGGGCAAAGGTATAAAATAATGAGTCTAATTCTGAAATCCTTTGTGAAAAAGGGAACACAAAAAATTAGGGGTTTAATCATCACAATATTCAAATTAATGAATAAAAAAACCTCTTGAGTTTTTTGGTTCAAGAGGTTTTAAAGATGTTATATAATATGGTAATTTATTTTAATTAATGTCCCAAAATAATTTACTTAAAATGGTGTCTCCATTTGGTAATTTAGAAACTGCACCAGAAAGGTTTTCACCATTAAGGGTTTGTAAAGTTTGAGGATAACGAATTCTAAAAGGCAGGTCTACTGAATTTGGAGCAGCTTTAAACTCATAGGTAGTAAGTTTAGACGCTGCTGCTTGATCGGCAGGTAATGTATACGATTCACCTGGTAGAAGCAAAATATCCGTATTAGGGAATCCTGTTCTTCTATATTCAGCCCAAGCTTCATGCGCTTGCATATAAAGAGCGACATACTTTTGGGTAATGACATTTTCCAAACTTGCCGCTGGTAAATTAGCGACAAAAGCGTCAATCTCTGCAGTAGCGACACCCCATTTCTCCATAGATGCACGTACACCATTTTCATAAGCAGTTTGATCGAAGTTGTTAATTTCGGAAAGTAGGAATTCTACTTCTGCATATTCCATTAATACAAGCCCAAAATCTGGACGTAACACCTTGCTGCTCATATACGAATATGTATTACGTGGCAATAGATTAGTCACAGGGAAAGCAAACGGAATACCTTGATAATCATCTGGGTTTTTGCTGACAACATAATCACCCGCTCTTACGTCATTTATACCTACTTCTTTAGGGGCTGCCATTTCAAAAAGACGTGGATCCAGACCATATTTCCCCGTTTTACCCTTTAATAGATCAACAAATGGAGCTGCAACAGCAAAATCCGTTCTGGCAATAAATGCCTTCCAAAAAGGGGAAGCCTTATCATCCGATGTTTCATATAATTGAATGGCATTATCTTCATTAGAAGTCATAACGCCAGATGCTATTGCGGCGGCAATTGCGCTATTAGCTGCGCCAGCCTCTACCCCTTTCAACCGATTTGCAATTCTTAGAATTAAACTATTTGCAAATTTTTTCCACTTTAAAGCATCACCGTTAAAAATGTTATCACCTTTTGTAAATACAGGTTCATCTACATTAATCATATCTGCAGCTTCTCTTAATTCTTTTAAGATGTCAGCATATATTTTCTGTTGTGAAGCAAATACCGGTGATTTAATATCATCAACCTGTAGGGCTTGAAAATCCGGATCGTCTGAACCATATGAATAGTATGGAACATCTCCAAAAAAGTTCGTAAGGTCACTAAATACGCAAGCCAGCATAATACGAGAAGCAGCAATTTGATTTTCAT
>JBARDR010000148.1:0-7222 GCA_049795335.1 Gelidibacter sp.
AAGGTGCACAGAAGGACATGCTTGAAGAATCAGGGATGGCACATTTGATTTCAGTCGATGATGTTAGTATGGCGGCAGAACAATTGTATCAAGTCTTTTCTACTGAACAAGTCATGATCCCAAACCAAGCGTTTATCGATTCATTTCATATTGAGAAGCTGACGGAAACCTTAGCTAACGAAATAAAAAATTTAGATTAGAAACAAATCAACATGAAAAATATCCTTATCGTAGTTGGTACACGACCTAATTATATTAAAGTCACCCAATTCAAGAAAGTTGCAGAACAAAAATTTACAGGACAATTTGATATCAGAATTGTGCACACAGGCCAGCATTTTGACAAATCGATGGCTGATGTCTTTTTTCAGCAATTGGATATATGGCCAGACTTTTTCTTGAATATTCCTCAAGCCTCGGCAAACATTCAGATGGCTGAAATTATGATTCGACTTGAGCATCTTATAAAAGAAGAATTTCAACCTGACCTTGTTTTAGTGCCAGGAGATGTAAATTCCACACTTGCAGCTGGGCTAACGACCTATAAATTAGGAATCACTCTAGGTCATTTAGAAAGTGGCTTGCGCAGCTTTGATAGAAGCATGCCTGAGGAAATTAATAGAATTTTAGTCGATGAAATCTCAGATCTTTATTTTGTTACAGAACAAAGTGGTATGGATAATTTGCATCACGAAGGAAAAGACGCCTCAAAGATTCATTTCGTGGGAAATACCATGATTGATACCTTAGTAGCCTTTGAAAGTGACATTAAGGAACAATCCATTATGGATACCTATAATCTTGAATCAAACGCGTTTATATTGATGACCATTCATCGCCCCGCGACGGTGGACGATAAAGCAGGACTGGAAGAGTTATTATACTTATTGCAAGATATTCCGGCCTCTCAGAATATAGTTTTCCCAATGCACCCAAGAACCTTAAACAACTTGGATAAATTTGGGTTAAAAGCTCAATTTTCAGCATTAAATAACCTTATTATTACGCCACCCATGGATTATTTTAATTTTCAGAATTTAATCCACAACTGTAGTATGGTTTTAACCGATAGTGGTGGCATTCAGGAAGAAACAACCTTTAAACAAAAGCCTTGTTTAACGCTCAGACCAAATACTGAAAGACCAATAACTACAGAAATAGGCTCCAACACGCTATTGCACTTTGACAAAGCCGAAATACTGAACCAAATTGAAAGGATCATTTCCGACAATTACAAAAAAGGTCAAATCCCTAAATATTGGGACGGTCAAGCGACTGAGAGGATATTAAAGATTATTTCTAACTTATAGATTTTAGAATAGTTCATTTAAACGATGAAAATCAAAACCATCTGTATTTTTACACAATCACCGTTGTCACAAGCCCCAAGGGTAGTTAAAGAAGCTAACGTATATGCTGAAGCCAATTTTGAGGTTACGGTATATGCTTTGTGGTATCATAAAGAGCTTTTGGAGAAAGATCAATCTTTATTGCATCCCAAGATCCATTACAAAGCAGGTATTAATTTGTTGGACGGGCATAGTTTAAAGTCCAAAAAAATTCGATTATCCAGAAAAATTGGAAGAGAACTGGTCAAGTATTTACATATAGAGACCATTGCGGCTCTGGGATATGACTATCACAATTACTTAAAGCTGCTAAAAAATGAAAATGCTGATCTCTATATAGGTCATGAAGAAATGAGCATGGCCTTGGCAGAAGCGCTTATAAAAAAAGGGCATCAAGTGGCTTTTGATTTTGAAGACTGGCACAGCAGAGATTTATTGCCAAAAGATAGAGCTTACAGACCATTGAAATTATTGACTCGTTTAGAGCACTATCTTTTGGAGAAGGCTAGGTATGCCTACACCACCTCTCATAGTATGGCCACTGCCATGGCTAATACCTATAATACAAAAGTACCTCAAGTGATCTATAACAGTTTTTCTTATAAAGAAAGGAGGATTATAGATGGAATACAGATTGACAGACCGAATTTTTCAAAGCCCTCGTTATATTGGTTTTCTCAGGTGATAAGTGCGGGAAGAGGATTGGAACTTTTGTTTGATGCGCTTAAGCAAACAAAAACGCCTTTGCAATTGCATTTAAGGGGAAAAATTACAGTGGCTTACCATCAATTTTTAAAAGATAACACGCCTAATCACGTTCAGTTATTTGTACATGAGGTTGTGCCATACCATCAGCTCATTTCTCGTATTGCAGAACATGATTTGGGGATTGCTTTTGAGGAAACAACACCGGAAAGCAGGAATTTGACCATAACAAACAAGGTATTTCATTATTTACAAAGCGGCATTGGCATTTTGGCAACCGAGACTAAAGGTCAAAAGGAGGTTGGAAATATCGCACCTGATGCCATTTGTGTAGTGGATAGAAGTGCAAAAGCTATAGCTTTAAAAATTGAGGAAATCATATCAGACAAAGAGCTTTTAGAGCGTATGAAAAAATCCAGTTGGGATGCAGGACAACAAGAATTTTCTTTTGAAAAAGAGGCTGAAAAACTAAAACAGTTCATCCATGCTCTTTAATTCCTTAGATTTTGCGATTTTCTTACCAATAGTTTTTGTGCTTTATTGGTTTGTATGCCATAAAAACTTAAAACTTCAAAACCTCTTAATTCTAGTATCCAGCTATATTTTTTATGGCTGGTGGGATTGGCGTTTTTTATCATTGATAGCTTTTAGTACACTTGTAGATTACATTATAGGAGTTTTACTGTCAAAAGAAGAGAGACCCCGAAAAAGAAAATTATTATTATTCATTAGCATTTTTATAAACCTTGGATTTTTAGGGTTCTTTAAATACTATAATTTCTTCCTAGAGAGCTTTGTGGATGCCTATTCCTTTTTCGGACAAAGTATCTCTGTAAGTTCACTCAATATCATTTTACCGGTAGGGATCAGTTTTTACACTTTTCAAACCATGAGTTACACTATTGACGTGTATAAGAGAAAATTAGAACCTACTAAATACTTTATCTCTTTTGGCGCCTTTGTTAGTTTTTTTCCTCAGTTGGTGGCGGGTCCTATTGAAAGAGCTTCTAATTTGTTACCTCAGTTTTATAAACATCGCGTTTTTAATTATCCCAATGCTGTTAATGGCATGCGCCAAATACTATGGGGTTTATTCAAAAAAATCGTCATTGCAGATAATTGTGCCTATTACGCGAATATGATTTTTAATAATTCAGATTCTTATTCAGGTAGTACGTTGTTTGTTGGTGCTGTTTTTTTTGCATTCCAGATTTATGGAGATTTTTCTGGCTATTCAGACATCGCGATTGGCGTTTCTCGATTATTCGGATTTAATTTAATGCAAAATTTCGCTTTCCCCTATTTCTCCAAAAACTTTGGAGAGTTTTGGAGACGTTGGCACATTTCACTGTCCACTTGGTTCAGAGATTATCTATACATTCCGTTAGGTGGAAGCAGAGGTGACTTTTGGTTCCAACTCCGCAATACCATGATCATTTTCGTGGTCAGTGGTTTCTGGCATGGCGCGAACTGGACTTTTGTTGCTTGGGGCTTTGTAAACGCGTTACTGTTTCTACCTATACTTTTGTCACGAAAAAATAAAGTTGAACGTCCTATCACCGATACCAATAAAACGATTTCAAAATTAAAATCGTTCGGCGCTATAGTCCTTACGTTTACGATTACTTGTTTGGTATGGGTATTTTTTAGAGCGGAAAATATTGGGCATGCATTCGCCTATCTTTCAGGCATATTCAGTAAGTCACTATTTACGATGCCAACAGAGTTCCCCCTTAAAATAATAGCGGTCATTATTATGTTTATGACCATTGAATGGTTTGGAAGACGCGGTCAATATGGCATTGAAACTATTGGGCTGAATTGGCACAAAAGCATACGTATGAGTTTTTATATGGGCTTATGTGTTTTAATATTTTTATTAAAAGGTACCCAACAGGAATTTATTTATTTTCAGTTTTAAAAGATGAAGCAGTATATTTTAAAAACACTATTATTTTTAGCTGCACTTGGTGCTTTACTGCTTTCGATCGTTTTAATGACTAATTATTATATCGATAAAAAAGCAAATTTCAAACTATCAGGTGATGTTCATTCTATAATTTTGGGGCATTCCCATTCTGAGATGGCGTATAATGATTCTCTTATTGATGGCTTTAAAAATTTAGGACATTCTGCGGAATCTTATTTCTACGGCTATTATAAATTAAAAAAAGTGATTTCTCAAAATCCACAAATTAAAACCGTGTATTTAGAGTTTAGTAACAATCAAATCGAAGCCACCATGGATGAATGGACTTGGGGAGAAGAATTTGTAAGTTTCAGATATCCTATATATAGTTCTTTTATTGATATGGAAGGACAGCGCTTACTTGCAACTCATAATAACAAAAGCTATTTTGGGGCAATGTCTAAGGCAACTTATAATAACTTGGAATGGCTAGCTAAAAAAGATTTCAATTTCTTGAAAAGAATGGGAGGGTATGAACATACCAAACGCACTGCTCTGGATTCCTTATTGGCCACCGATTTTGAGAATAACCCACAATATGTATATTCCAAAAGCAAGTTGTCTTCTGAGAACTTGAAATATGCTCAAAAAATTATAGCTTATTGTAAAGCCAATGATCTTGATGTTAAATTAATACGAACACCTCAATATCCACGCTTACCAGTTTTGAGGAATGAAAAACGATTTCAGCAGGTAAAGGACTCTTTATTTAATGATTTGGAGTTTTTGGATTTTAATGATTTTGAGCTAAATGTAGATGAGTTTTCAGATTTAGACCATCTGAATTATAAAGGTGCACGACGGTTTTCTGGATATTTCAACAAATTTATATCCAATCACAATACCAATAAACGCTAAATGACGAGTCCATCAACCATTAATCCATCCCAATTTAAACAACAATATCTACCCGTAATTGTAGCATTAAGAGGTTTGGCAGCTTTGGCGGTCTGTATGTTTCATTTTACGAAAGGATTTGTAAATGAAGACGGTTGGATAAGGGAAATTTTTAGAAGTGGCTGGATGGGAGTTGAGGTCTTTTTCGTTATTTCTGGTTTTGTTATTCCGTTTTCATTATTAGGATCTTCTTTTGGTTTTAAACATTATTTTAAATTTTTGAAAAAGCGTTTTTTAAGAATAGAGCCAGCCTACCTCGCTTCCATCGTTATCATATTAGGGCTTAATTATTTATCCTCTAAAGCACATGGTTATGATGGACTACCGTTCTTCTTCGATATTCCATTAATATTAGAGCATTTAGGATATTTGGTTGGTTTCTTTGATAATACTTGGTTAAGTCCTGTATATTGGACTTTGGAGATAGAATTCCATTACTATTTGATCATTGGATTACTGCTCGGGATTTGGCACCTTAAAAAAACATGGCTTATTGTAGTCTCTATTCTGGGTTTACTGTGCTTATCTTTCATCAACCAAGACACCATTCCTTTTTTTAATTACACTGATATTTTTGTTTTGGGTATATTAACTGCCTTTTATAAAAAAGAACAACTACCTAAAATTACCTATATAATATTATTACTAATTTGTGCTACGTTCGTTTTTCTTGGACATGGCATCATCATCGGATTATTAACATTTATTACAGCGCTATTAATTTCATTTTACGGAAGTTACGGAAATACCAAAGTGTTGCTTTTTTTAGGTAATATTTCATATTCTCTCTATTTATTACATGTACCCATAGGCGGTAAAATAATCAACTTAAGTAAACGTTTGGAGCTGAATGATGCCTCTAAATTTGGTGTTATTCTTATTGCTCTCGCTTTTAGCATTTTTGCGGCATGGTTATTTTATAAATTTATGGAGAAACCCTCGCATCAATGGGCTAAAAAAGTAAAGTTTAATTAATATTTCATGAAAAAAATTCTCATCATAAGTCCTCACTTTCCACCAGTCAATGCGGCCGATATGCATCGCGTTCGACAAAGTTTGCCATATTTTAAAGAATTTGGTTGGGAGCCGACCGTGCTGTATGTTGCCCCAGAACATGTAGAGATGTCCAAAGATCAACTCTTAATGGAATCTTTACCGTCTGATGTTAATTTAGTGGCTGTAACTGCATATCCTACAACTTATACCCGAAAAGTAGGTTTAGGAAATATTGGGCTTAGGGCATTTGCACAACTCTACGAGGCTGGAAATAAGCTTCTAAGAGAACAAAAGTTTGATCTTGTTTATTTTAGTACCACAGTTTTTGCGAGTATGCCGTTGGGACGTCTATGGAAAAAGAAGTTTAATGTGCCTTTCATTATCGATATGCAAGACCCTTGGCGGAATGACTATTATTTAACGGTTCCTAAAGAAGAACAACCGCCTAAGTTTTGGTTTGCCTATAACTTAGACAAATATATGGAGCGTTTTACCATCCCAAAAGCGGATGGCTTGATTGCCGTATCCCAAGGATATATTGACATGTTAAAATCACGCTACCCAGAGATAGCCGCTATCCCGGCTAAAATATTGACTTTTGGAGCGGCAGTTAAGGATTTTGAATTTATAGAAAGTCTCGCTATTCCTAGCTCAATACCTTTGAACAGCAATGCCATAAATTTTATTTATATTGGGCGTGGTGGTCATGATATGGCAAAAAGCTTAAAAGTAATCTTTGAAGCTTTTAAAAAAGGCTTGGACACCAATGAAAACTTTCAAAATTTTAAGTTCTGGTTTATTGGTACCAGTTACGCGCCTGATGGGCAAGGCAAACAAACCATAAAGCCTATCGCTGAACACTTTGGCATTGGAGATTATGTTGAGGAAGTAACTGATCGAAAACCTTATTTTGAAGTGCTAACTTTATTAAAAAAGGCAGATGTTATTTTAATCCCGGGTTCGGAAGATGCCAATTATACGGCATCCAAATTGTATCCAAACTTATTGGCGAAAAAACCGCTGTTATGCGTGTTTCATTCTAACAGTAGTGTCGTGCGTATTGTTAAGGATTTAAATGCCGGCGAAGTGGTTTTATTTGATAAAGAGGAAGCTATTGATGCCTGCCTTGAAAAAATGAAAAGCATCGCTTTAAAATTGCCTTTTGAACCGCATACGGATTGGGATAAATTTGAACCCTTTACCGCCCGAACAATGACGCAAGTACAGTGTGAATTTTTTGATCAGGTTATAATTTCATGTAAAAAAGCATGAAAAAATTAGCTATTGTCAGTACGCATCCTATACA
>JBARDR010000149.1:0-3161 GCA_049795335.1 Gelidibacter sp.
CTACAGAATAGAATACATCAAGGTTAATATCTAAAAATAATAAGAAGCGGAGAAATCTTAAGAAAGGATTTATGACTTTAGAGATCGGAGACGGATTTCATCAAAATAAAAAACCTCTTTCCGTTCCGATGACATCGGTATGAAAAGAGGTTTTAATACTAATTGATTTTGTCGCCATTTTTATCGAAAAAATGGTATTCAAGATATGTGTAAGCATCTCTAGGTAAAATTTTTACCCATTTTTTATGTTCTAAAAACCATTTTGACCTGATGGATGGGAATCCTTTGGTCAAAAAGGCTGCTATAAAAGGATGTGTGTTTAAGGTCACCTTTTTGTAGTCTTTTTTGAAAAGCCGCTCCATGTCTTGCTGGATTCTTTGGATCACCTTAATAGGTGCTTCAATATCTTCACCGCCAACATTTGGGTTTTCTTCTTTTGTTTCAATATTCCTTTCTGGTCGCACTCTTTGTCTGGTAATTTGTATCAGACCAAATTTGCTAGGAGGTAATATCTTATGCTTTGCTTTATCATCCTTCATTTCGTCACGAAGATGATTGTACAGTTTTTTTCGATTCTCTGCGTCGGACATATCAATAAAATCGACTACAATAATTCCTCCCATATCGCGCAAACGCAATTGTCGGGCAATTTCTGTAGCAGAAATCATGTTGACTTCCAAGGCAGTATCCTCTTGATTTTTTTCTTTGTTGGATCGATTCCCACTGTTCACATCAATCACATGGAGTGCTTCGGTGTGTTCTATCACAATATACGCACCTTTTGCCATAGATACCGTACGTCCGAATGAGGTCTTGATTTGTCTCTCAATACCATGTTTTTCAAAAATTGGCACATTATTTTGATAATGTTTCACAATCGATTCCTTTTTTGGTGCAATCTGATGCACATAATCTTTGATTTGCATATAAAGTTCCTCATCATCAACAATAATACTTGAGAACGAATCATTAAAAATGTCCCTCAAAATTGAGGATGCTTTGTTCATTTCTCCAAGTACCTTACTTGGATGAGGGGCTTTATTGAGCTTTTTGCACATTGCTGTCCAACGGCCCAATAGATTCTGCAAATCGGTGTCTAGCTCGGCCACTTTTTTACCTTCCGCAACGGTTCGGACAATGACGCCAAATCCTTTAGGCGTAATGCTTTTGACCAATCGTTTTAAACGATCTTTTTCTTCTTTAGATTCTATCTTTTGAGAAATAGAAATCCGATCGGAAAACGGTACCAAAACAATATACCTTCCGGCTATTGACAACTCGCTACTAATGCGAGGTCCTTTGGTTGAAATAGGTTCTTTTACAATTTGAACTAAGAGGGATTGATTAGACTTTAAGGCATCGGCAATGCTGCCATCTTTATCAATATCCTTTTCAAACTGAAAGTTTTTGAGTAGAAAATCTGTGTGTTTCCCTGTGCTTACACGTTTTACGAATTTTAAAAGTGAAGGTAATTTTGGCCCTAAATCATGATAATGCAAAAATGCATCTTTCTCATACCCCACATTAACAAATGCAGCATTTAGTCCAGGAACGGCTTTTCGGATTTTGGCAATAAACACATCACCAACCGAAAAGTTGTTATCCTCTTCATCTTTATGTAATTCAATAAGTTTTCCATCTTTTAATAAGGCAAAATCAACAAAGTCTGAACTCGAACGAATAATTAATTCTTTATCCATGTTGTTAATTTAAATCCGTTGTGACTGACATCAAAACAGATGGATTATACTAAATTTTTTGACACAGGATTCCCGATAAACTATCGGGATAATTCCGGTAAATTCAAGTGAGCTACAACCAGTGGCACAACTTAAATTTCATATCAAAGAACGTTACTGTAAAAAAAACGAAAAAGTAGTTTTCTAACTACTTTTTCAGTTTATTTCTTTTTCTTGTGACGGTTAGCGCGTCTACGTTTTTTACGCTTATGCGTCGCTACCTTATGTCTTTTTCTTTTTTTACCACTTGGCATAAATCAAGTCTTTTTTAAATTAATATTTCCTTTAATGTTTTACTCTACTTAAGTGCTGGCTCAACAACCTCTACATTCGATTTAACACTTTCTACAAATACTTTTGCAGGTTTAAATGCTGGGATGTTGTGTGCTGGTATTTTGATAGTGGTGTTTTTTGATATATTTCTTCCAGTTTTCTCAGCTCTTGTTTTGATAATAAAGCTTCCAAATCCTCTTAAATACACGTTGTCTCCACCTTCTAAAGAAGTTTTGACTTCCTCCATGAACGTTTCAACTGTTGCTTGGACATCTCCTTTTTCCATTCCTAATCTCTCAGAAATCTTTGCTACTAGATCTGCTTTTGTCATTGTTACTAATTTTAGGTTTATCTATTAATTATAAGGGATGCAAATATAGACATTTTAATTTCAATATTTCAAACCTAATTAATTAAAATTTAAGGGTGTAAAGCTTTATTTTTGTCGAGAATTACAAAAAAAAGATGAATTTTAACAAGACATTAACTATTTGGTATTCAGAACATAAGCGGGACATGCCTTGGCGAAACACCAAAAATCCCTACAATATCTGGTTATCGGAAATAATATTACAACAGACACAAGTAGCGCAAGGACTACCTTATTACGACGCATTTGCTGACAAATACCTAACAGTTTTTGACCTTGCAAATGCTCAAGAAGAGGACGTTTTAAAACTTTGGCAGGGCTTGGGCTATTACTCTCGAGCTCGCAATTTGCATACCTCGGCTAAATATATAGCCAATGAACTGAATGGCGTTTTCCCCAACACCTATAAAGAGCTACTTAAATTAAAAGGCGTGGGCGACTATACGGCCAGCGCTATCGCCTCCATTTGCTTTAATGAACCGACCGCCGTAGTAGATGGTAATGTATATAGAGTATTGTCTCGTTACTTTGGGATTGACACGCCCATAAATTCAACACAAGGCATTAAAGAATTTAAAACATTGGCGACATCGTTGATGGATCATGAAAATCCGTCAGACTACAATCAAGCCATTATGGAGTTTGGCGCCATCCAATGCAAGCCCAAAAATCCGAATTGCACCATTTGTCCTTTAAATGAGAGCTGTGTAGCCCTTCAGAAAAACAAAATAGAGGTGCTACCTGTTAAATTGAACAAAACAAAGGTTAGTACCAAACAC
>JBARDR010000150.1:0-1916 GCA_049795335.1 Gelidibacter sp.
GTGTTCTAAAATAACTAAGAAATATAACAGCCAAAAAGGCCCCAAGTTCAGATCAAAGCTCTCAACAATAAACCACAGCACAAAAAACAAAAGAACGTATGAGAAAAGGAAAAAAACAATCATGTTCTTAAAGAAGAATAACTGTTTATCCTGTTCTTTAATAATTAATCTTCCTGTATAGACATAAAAATCAAAACCAAAAAACACAATTAACAACGTCACACTTGAAACTACTAATGTATATTCTCCTTGGAACTCCAGAGAAATGAACTTAGTGATCAGAAAAGTCAGCAAAAATCTCGACCCAATGCCTAATCCTCTAATAAATAAAGTAGCAAGCTTTATGAAGTTGAATTTTGCCAAAAAAGATGTTGTACCCAAGTATTCTTAATTTTTTTGAATAATTTGATCTATCTCAATAGAAAGCATATCCGTTTTTAATAAAAATCTATTCAAAAAATATTTTAAAATTTAAATGCGCTGATTTACATCCTTGTAAGAGGCTCTACCGATGCTTATAAATAGAGGTTAAAATAAGACAAAATTATTTTATAACCTGAAAATTAATAATCAAGTACATCAAAACTGAGAGGAGTTCCTTTCTTTAAATCCTTAATAAATTTACCGCCCAAAATGATATCATAAAATTTAGGATGCAAACCATACCCAGGACGAATGGAACGCACATTTTCTTCTGAAATTACATCTCCAGCTTTGACATCTTGTACAATAAAAAGTGACCTTGAGAACTCACGACTTTTCAGCTTTTTCTCGGTCATTTCATAATCTACCTTACCCATCAACTTTTCAGTTAAGCGCACGGCATCAACCATTTCTTTAAATTCATTTTCGTCTAAAGAAAAATGTGCATCAGCACCACCAATCGTTTTATCTAAAATAAAATGTTTCTCTATAACTTTTGCGCCCAAAGCAACTGCAATCATCGGGGCTTCAATGCCCATAGTATGGTCAGACAATCCAGAAGCAACACCAAAACGTTGTGTAATATCTGGAATAGTCAATAAATTGGCATCCTCCGGAGCTGCGGGATAAGCAGAGGTGCATTTTAAAATAGTGATAGCATTATTCCCTACAGATTTGCATGCTTCAACAGCTAATTCAATGTCTTCAATCGTGGCAATTCCCGTAGAAATGATCATGGGCTTTTGCTTAGAGGCCATATAAGTTATCAACGGAATATCTGTAATCTCAAACGAAGCAACTTTATAGATAGGTGTATTCAGTGTTTCTAAAAAATCAACCGCAGTTCTATCGAAAGGAGAGGAAAAACAAATTAATCCTTCTTCTTTTGCAGTATCGTACAAAGGTTTATGCCACTCCCAAGGTAAAGATGCATTTTTGTATAAATCATGTAAATATTGCCCATCCCATGCAGTGCCTTGAGTGATTTTAAAAATGTCCGCTCTTACATCTAATGTTATTGTGTCTGCAGTGTATGTTTGTAGTTTTATGGCATCCGCCCCAACTCTTTTTGCTGCTCTTACAGTTTCCTTAGCAATTTCCAAATCTCCTCCATGATTTGCAGATAATTCTGCGATAATGAAAACTGAATCCTCTTTCGTTTTAATCATTTCCTAAAGCAATTCATTATTTTGCACCAATGCCTCTCCTGTAACTACAACTTCATTTTCTATGTTATATATCTCAGTTTTTATAAGTGCCCTGTGTTTTTCTTCAATATGATCTTCAATGATAAAAATTGCCAAATACGTTTCTTTAGCAAACATTGGTTTCATAAACTTCAGGTCTTGCTTTAAATATATTGTTCCTTCTCCTGGAAAATTCATTGCAAAGACTTTAGAAAATATACTTGTGCCTAAGTAGCCGTGAATTATTCTTCGCTTAAATATTGAATTAGCCGCGAATTCTTTATCTAAATGAATAGGGTTTTTATC
>JBARDR010000151.1:0-5668 GCA_049795335.1 Gelidibacter sp.
TTTATACCAGAATCCATAAAACTCGTTGAGGCTTATCAAAAAGCCATAAACGGCGTCAGCACGTCCTTTGCTCTAGAAACTTTAGCAGGAATTCCTTCAACAGCGCATATTTTAGGGGGTGCAGTGATGGGAAAGGATACTTCCACAGGGGTTATTGATAAAGACAATAAGGTTTTTGGATACCAGAATATGTATGTGATCGATGGCGCGATGATTTCTGCCAATCCTGGTGTCAATCCATCCTTAACCATAACTGCCATTGCAGAACGTGCGATGGATCAAATTCCAGATAAACAACTATTATGTAAGAATCATGCCTGCTCGAAAAACGTTCTGGAAGACCAACTTTACATTCCTTATGGAAAAGAGATCAAAACAGACTGAAAGTCTGTTGCATTCGTGATCCCCCCAACTATGTTCAAGTTGGGTTTAAACTTAATTTGAAACCAATAAAAAAAATGTAACGGCATAAAATCCTTTATACCTAAATAAAACGGATATTACCTTAACAAATAATACTAATAATTTTAAATGATGAAACCATGAGGAATTTAATTAAAGGCTTAAAACTCCTTGCAATCCTTGTCCTACTATTCGTAATTGGGATTGTGATCTTCTTCGGGCATGGTGATATTCCCGTAGAGGAATTAAAATCAAAATATGTCAATTCAGAATCCTCATTTATCGCCTTAGATGGCATGAATGTTCATTTTCGTGACGAAGGCAATCCAACCGATTCCATCCCCATTGTACTCCTTCACGGCACCGCCTCAAGTTTGCATACGTTTGACGCATGGACCAATGAATTAAAAAAAACAAATCGCGTAGTACGATTGGATCTTCCCGCCTATGGTTTAACCGGTCCATTTCCCGAGGGTCAATATTCGATAGCGCATTATACAGAGTTTTTAAAAGACTTTCTAAGCGCTTTAAAGATTAAAAACTGTGTACTGGCAGGTAATTCCTTAGGAGGAGAAATCGCCTGGAATTTTGCCCTCAAGCAACCCGAAATGGTTGAAAAATTGATTTTGATAGATGCCGCAGGATTTCCCCTAAATCCAAAGAGCATTCCTATTGGTTTTAAAGTGGCACAAATTCCTGTGCTTAAAAATATATTTACGTTCATAACCCCTCGTTTCTTAGTGAAATCGAGTGTTGAAAATGTATTTTTTGATAAGTCAAAAGTAACCGATGCTTTGGTCGATCGCTATTTCAATTTGACATTGAGAGCAGGTAATCGTCAAGCTTTCGTGGATCGGTTTAAAATGTCAGAAGACCTAAATACTTATGATAATCTAAAAAACATCCAACAACCCACGCTCATCATTTGGGGAGCGGAAGATTTATTAATCCCCATCGAGAATGCTTATAAATTTCAAGAATCGATACCAAATAGCACTTTAGTGATCCTAGAGAATTCAGGGCATACACCGATGGAGGAAAGTCCTTCAGAAAGTTTAAAACTAGTCAAGGATTTTCTGAAGAATAAAACCCAATAGAATAAGGAGTACCCCCAATCGAATGCTGTCGGATTTAAAGAAAGCATAATATTAGGATGAAGTATCCCATTTAAAACTAGGAATGCTGCGTGGCGTAGAAAACGACACCTTGCTTTATTGACGTGATTTCCAATTAGAGAGATTGGTGAAATTTAATACAGACTCTTCTTATTCTCAGTTTTATACAATTAAGTCCTTGTTCTTTATTCTATAAGCGCCGCGGTCTTGATTCTTTATTGGAAAAAATAATCACATTCCGTATGAGCCATCTTTTCTCTTAAGACAGCGTCCTCTGGGCTCATCGCCTTCATAGAGCACAACTTCGGAATGCAGGAATTCTGCCGCCTCCGCTGAATCTTTTACTTTGGAAGCACTGCGTTTCAACATTTCGGATTCAAATTCCATTAAAACACTTTTCCGTATTCCATCTGATCTCCATTTTTCTGCAGACCAACAGCCTTTTGTAATTCCTCGAGCCAATGCCAAGGCATCCAACAAGGCCTGATTTGCTCCTTGCCCTTTGAATGGACTCATCGGATGGGCGGCGTCTCCAATCAACGTCACTAGACCTGCTTTTCCTAACAGATCTGAAGTGAGCAATTCCCGGTCATAAACTGGATATCCAGAAACCTGAGCCGCCATGGTCGCTGCCAAAATCTGAGGAATGGGATCGTGCCAGGGCGTCCTACGACAGGCTTCTTCCTTGAGCGCTTGAGCACCTTTACTGCTCAAGGCCATAGCTTCATTTTCTGAGATCGGGAAACTAAGCTGCCACATAACCGAGTCTTCGGCATAAGGCATGATATAGATGCGTTCATTTCCGTTCGCAGTTTGAAATACCGTGGCCGAATCCAACAAAGCACTGTCTAAACCTTCGAGAGCACTCAACGGACAAATACCCAAAATCACGATACATCCTAAGTAATTTAAAGGGGTAATTTCCTCACCAATCAGCATCCTCCGAATCGTACTACGAATACCATCCGCGCCCACCACAAGATCTGCCTTGGTGTGCTTTATTTCCCCATTCACTTGAAAACGCAAGTTAACAACACCACCAGCATCTTCCTTATAATCTACCAACTGATGGCCCCAATGCACCACTTTAGCGCCGCCGAGTTGCTCGAGTAGCGCTAAACGTAAAGATTGGCGTGCAATATGCACATTTGTGCGCTTTGTAGATGTTTTTTCTTCGGATGGCAACCACTTTTTGACGCCCCATTCACCCACCACTTTTCCTTCGGTCGTATGAACGACATGTCTTTGAGAAACCACACCTTTTTCTAAGGATAAAATCCCTAATCCTTCAATGGCTTTACTCGCTTGTTGCAAAGTGAGTCCATAACCCTGGGAGCGTTCATCAAAACTGCCATCGCGCTCATAAATGGAAAAAGGAATACCACGATGCAAACAAGCCACAGCCAAAGCCACACCCCCAATACCCGCACCAATTATAGCTACATGTGGGTAATTGTCTTCATCTGCTAAAGGAAAACTTACCGAAGGAATCAAGCCAGATCCATCACAGTTTAAGCAGGAATAAAGATGTCCCTTAGGACGCACTGGAGGAATTCCTTCAGAATTTGATTTTTCAAACTCCTCCAATGATTTTTGATAGAGAAGACGCGCTTTCTTTGGGAGTCTCTTGTTTTTTTTGCCGCGTCCTTGACATTCCAGACAAATAGTCCAACACACCGCATCATTTTCACTGCCTTTCACTGCTTCTTTTTTTATCAAATCTTCAATCACTTCCTCTTTAAATAAATAGTTGGAACTCTTAAATAGTGGGCAAAAATATAAAAGTATTGATTAGAACTTTGGATACTTAGGATAATTTAATCTGATAAATTACAGTTAAAGAGATATAAGGTTGAGTCTTTTTAGTAAATGTATGTTCCTAATTCATTATTGTCCGGAAAAGAATTAAGACCGCTTCGCTAATAGAACCAAGAACAAAGACTAAACACGTAATTAATTAAAAATAAGGGTTGTGAAATTCATAATTGGAATGGGTTATGATGTTTTAGCAACTTTAATCGGACAATAATGTTTCTAACTATTGTTGTCCGATTAAAACTTGCTGTCCTTCGCCTAACAAGAGATCAGCGTTCTCAGCGTTCCATTCCTTGAGAGCATTGATCAGCCCTTTCGTTCAGGCGGGGTTAGAACTTATTTTGTGATCAATAAAATGTTGCACATTTCTATACACCATAATAATTTTAACATTAAACCCCTAAAACAATAGAAGCATCTATACCCAGTTTAACGCTTATTTCTTTTGCTACTTTTAAAGTAGGCTCGCTTTTTCCGTTTAAATATTCACTTACTCTTGACGTACTCACACCTAAAAGTTCAGACAGTCGCTTTTGATTCAGTCCCATTTCAGCCATACGGATTTTTATAACCTCAACGAGGACTGGTTTTTCAACTGGATAGTTACTTTCCTCATAGTCCGCAACAAGATCAGACAATATATTTAACTCAATATACCCTTTGGCATCCGTGTTTTCAATGTTGTTGCTATCCTGCAAAAGCACTTCAATACGCTCTACAATAACGTCATATTCTTTTTCTGTTTGTATCATAGCTAAATATTTTTAATATCTTTTATCTTATCATATTCCGTATGTGACCCTATAAACCGAATGTAAACCTTTTGGGAGTTGAATGAAATGATACCAACCAACCTGTAATCGTTTCCCTTAATATTGAACACGTACCGGTTGTTACCCACATAATCCACACTATTAAAGGTTTTTTTGACATCATGAAGACCCATCCAGTTCTTTGCCGTTACATTATGATACCAAAAGTTTAAAGAACTTTCTGCATCTGCGTACTTTTCTGAAAATTCCTTTATTCTTTTATAGGTAACTATTCGCATGGATTAGGTTTCAGTAAATATGAAACAAATATACTATGAAATCTTGAAATTTAAAACAATATTCTATAAAACAAAACATATCCAAGATTACCCTCATTCCATATTTTGAATTCAAACTAAAAAATCACTCGACTTTCATCAAAAAAAAAGGTCGAACTTCAACAGAAATTCGACCCAATTATTCTAATAGGACATCTTTTAAAAAAGTGTGTAAATCACTTCTTACTTTTATATTGCGCATCCAAATTACGCTGAATTTTATGCTTTGGTCGCGACCATTTAGGTTTCTCTCCTAAGGCTTGATAGTTTGTATCTTCGGACTCTATCGTTTTGGGTTGTGCATGCTTTTCAAAAGGCTGTTGGGGTACCAATCCCAAATCTTCAAATAGCTTCATGTCTTCATTCACATCAGGATTGGGCGTCGTGAGCAATTTATCACCGGCAAATATGGAATTTGCACCGGCAAAAAAGCATAAGGCCTGCCCTTCCCGAGTCATATTATTGCGTCCTGCCGATAAGCGCACCTGTGTCTCTGGCAGCATAATTCTGGCCGTGGCTATCATCCGTACCATTTCCCATATAGAGATCGGTTCCATTTCCCCTATTGGTGTGCCCTCCACAGGAACGAGGGAATTAATGGGAACCGATTCAGGTTGCGGGATCATATTAGTCAAGGTAATCAACATGTCAGCACGGTTTTCAATGCTCTCGCCCATACCAATAATCCCGCCACTGCAAACCGTAATATTTGTTTTGCGCACATTTTCGATGGTTTCGAGACGGTCTTTATAGGCTCTGGTCGATATGATTTCCTCATAATAATCTTCTGAAGAATCGATATTATGATTGTAGGCATATAATCCAGCCTCTGAAAGTCGCTGTGCCTGATTTTCGGTTATCATTCCCAAGGTACAACACACTTCAATATCCATCTTATTGAGCGAACGCACCATGTTCAAAACCTGATCAAATTCTGGTCCGTCCTTGACGTTGCGCCACGCTGCACCCATACAAATCCGTGAACTCCCGGTAGCCTTTGCTTGTTGTGCTTGCGCGATAACTTGGTCTACGCCCATTAAACCCTCTTCTTTAACATTCGTATGATAACGTGCCGCCTGCGGACAATAGGCGCAATCTTCAGGACAGCCTCCTGTTTTTATAGAAACCAAAGTCGATACTTGTACTTTATTGGGGTCGTGATATTGTCGATGAACGGTGGCCGCTTCATAAAGCAATTCCATCATCGGTTTATTATATAAAGTGACGACCTGATCGCGTGTCCATT
>JBARDR010000152.1:0-1939 GCA_049795335.1 Gelidibacter sp.
TTCCACCTTGTCAAGATCTATTTAGAGGAAGTGGAGGTTTCATCATCGGTTGATCCATAAAATATAAATACATCAAAAATCACTATATTTACTTCTATGAGTAAAATTTTAAGCTATCTCTATCCGATTACAAAAAAAGTGCATTCTGATGTCAGCGGCACTTTGGAAATTACCTGGTACAATGGGAAAAAGCACCTCAACACCAAAAACGCCAATTACTCTTACGGTTCCCTACAACGGATTTTAAAATTTGGCTTGGAAAAAATTGATCTAAAAAACGTCAATTCCATTCTGCTCCTAGGTCTCGGCGGCGGCAGTGTCATTGAAACTTTGCGTCACGACTTTGACTATTCAAAACTTATCGTGGCTGTCGATATTGATCCGGTTATTATCGACCTCGCAAAAACCGAATTCCATCTCAAAGAAAGCAAAAACTTAGATATTATCTGTAACGACGCCCTTAACTTCATGGAGTCCAATACGCAACAATTCGATGTCATCATAATCGATTTATTCGTGGATATCGAAGTCCCGAAATCATTTTTAGAGCTTAATTTTTGGCGGAATGTTATGAAGGCCAGTGCAACAAATGGCGCTATTATTTTTAATGCTTCATTAGAAAAAACAAAAAGCAACGCCTTAAACGACGTCATCGATTTTTTAAAAACTCAATTCTATACCACAGAAATTTACGAAAAAGTCAACCAAACCAATACCTTAATAATCGCCAAAGGCTTGTGAGTCGCTGACAGTGAATAATTTGTATCTTGGCTCGTATTAACTTTGAAAATTATGACTAAAGGATGTTTGGAGTGTGGCGAAAAAATCGTCGGGCGGATTGACAAGAAATTCTGTAGTGATGCGTGCAGAAATTCCTATAACAATACCGTTAATAAGGACAGCAAAAACTTAATACGGAACACCAATAATTGGCTGCGGAAAAATTACCGCATTCTGGAAACGTTGAATCCCGAACAAAAAACAAAAGTCTCCCGAGGGAAACTTATTGAAAAAGGATTTGATTTTAATTATTTTACGAGCATCTACACTACTAAAGCAGGAACTGTTTATTACTTTGTGTATGATCAAGGGTATTTGCCTCTTGAAGGGGATTTTTATGCTTTGGTAAAACGTGAGAGTTGAACTTCATCAGTAATTAGGCTGTTTAACGGTCGAATTCCAATTTTGGCCTTTCAATTGCAAAGCCGCTTTTAAAATATCTTTTTGACTGATTTGACCGACCAATTTTCCGTTTTCGAGAATAGGAAATCTACGGTGTTTGGCTTCTAAAAAAACATTGGCCGCATCAAAAACATTCATATTGCCATCCAAAGTATCCACATTTCTAACCATGCGCTTTTCAACGGTATCATCCTCCATCGGCATGTTGTAATAGCGACATTCACTAATCTGTTTTAAACAATCGCCTTCAGAAATCATCCCCACCAATTCATTTTGATCGTTCACTACAGGCCCTCCAGAAATCCTATGTTTGATCAGAATTTCCACCACCTCAATCACTTTTTGATCCGGTTTAAACGTAATCAAATCCCTACTCATAAAATCGCACACCTTAAACGGCAACTGCTCAATAGCCTTTTGTTGCGGTTTTCGTGCCCCTCGAAAACTCTTAATAGCCATAATTATAATTTTTAGTGATGCTTAAATTTAATTAAAATTAACCATTTAACCTAACATCCATTTACACCAAATTAATTTTGTAGCTTTAGCTGCCAACTAACATTTCTTCACATGCTTAAAAAAGCCATTGCCGTCGCACTCATTGTATTAGCCATTTATTGGAGCTTTTACGCGTTACTGCCAACACATATTTCTGACCTACAAACGGCACCCACTGCCTTCTCTTCCGAACGCGCTTTAGAACATCTCAAAAACATTACCAAAAAGCCACATTATGTCGGTTCAGACGAACATGAAG
>JBARDR010000153.1:0-3699 GCA_049795335.1 Gelidibacter sp.
CGCTATAACACCTTTATCCAGTACTTTACCTATCATGTCAGTTATGTGGTAAGACATATGCTCATTTTTATAATTGTCTGCTTCCAATAATAGATAACTCGAGGTAGGGTTTGGAAATAATTTCACAGGAACGTCTGACTTATTTTCATTAAGATTAAGACTAAATATCTCATAGAGGTATTGCACATCTCCCATTGTGGATCGTGCTTTTTGCAGTTGATCTTTATAGGTTATTTGTCCAATTGAATAAACGGATGTGTTTCGGCTAACCATTGCTTCTGCTCCAGTTGTAGCCCAAAGGTCTTGGCTATTGGCAGTCTGAGTAAGAATGAAAAACAGGATGAACAGGACTTTTAGTTGATTCAATTTCATGATTTTGTATGTTTTTATTATTTTGACAGATGCTTCGCAGAACGCTTGGCATTATAGTTTACACTTTAGCTTCTAAAAATTTTGACACGAATTTCACGGATTTTCACGAACGTACTTGTAACTTTAAAATGCCGTCTCCATATTTTTTTACTAGAAATTTCACGAAGGCAATGGCCCATGAATATTAGTTAGCTGTCCCATTTCTAGTTTGTTAATGGGATTCGATTCCTTTAACTACACTTAGGTTTTATTGGACTTAAGTTAAACTTTTTATTAATAATGAATTATTCCCTAATACTCCAAATTTCGTTTAACGGATCTCCTTTACTTGAAAATCCCTGGTGGTTCCAATGGCCATCCATCAGATTATAATTGAATTTTAAGCTATTCCCCACTCTAGAATCGTCTCTTGAAAAGAATTGGATGTTCTCAGTATATTCGCCATTGATGGTGGTGTACGTCCCTCCTCCTGTTCCCATGAATTGTTTGGTTTCCGTATTATAAGCAATCCATTGAAATCGCGTTCCAGATAATATTTTCATGGTTTTTCTCGGAATATTGGTGTCCCGGGTCTGAGTTTCGCCATCCACAATTCTGCCCGACATTAACCAAGCGCCTTGTAGTTTACCTGGCTCGCCATTATCTATTCTGGTAAACTTCATATCATTATCAACAGCTTTAATGACATCATCAGTAATACTGACCTTAAAAGTGATCTCTGTACCCACCCGTTCCGGATGATCGGTGTCAAATTCCACTTTTTCTGTCATCATATCGCCTTCTAATTTCCATTCACCGCCATTCGAGCTGATAAATTTCCCGGTGGTTGCATTATAGGTGGTTGCCACTTGATACCTATCGGCAAAAATGACGACGGTTTTTAAGTTGTCTCCATTTTCAGAAGTTGCAAAGCTTTCCCAAGCACCGATAAGGCTTTGGGCTTTGATTGCGAAGGACATTAAGGTGCAGATGATTAATACAATTATGTTTTTCATGGGTATATATTTTTTATATGGATTAATTAATGCCAACAGTTAAGATTTTAAAAGAGTTGTTTCAAGATGTTGGGCACTATATTTTATTTGATTTTAACCGATTACAAGGTTCACACAAAAGTTGGAGGTTCCGATATGTATTAGAACCTCCTTTTGAAAAAGGAATAATATGGACAAACTCCAATTTTTGATTGTTATCACATGCTCTGCATTTTCCCTTATCTCTATTCCAGACTGAATCTTTAACTTCTTGCGAGATCTGCCGACCTGCAACTTCACTTTTTAAGCTTGCTAATTTTGGATATTTTGTTGTATCAAGTTTAGTTATATCTGCACCTCTTGCAAGTGCGTTTATTATTTCACGCTCCTTAAACTGGTCAAATTGGTCATAACTCAAATCAAAAATTTGCTGAAGATCAACACTGTGAAGAGATTCCAATTGATCAATTTTGTTATCGGCATATTGTCTTTCAAATTGTCGTTGTAAAACATCTTCTACTTCAGAGTGACGTTTTTGTATGAAGTCCCCTTCTTTTATTTTAAAGTAAATTTTTAATAGTTCAATGTTTTTTCTTTCATTATCAGAAATAACATGGTCATTAAGCACTAAATTAATGTAGACCAAAATTAAGTCTAAAAGCTCTTCGTTGATGTTACGGACATTTTCTATTTTGTATTCATTTACAATAGTGTTTAGATTTTCTGAATTTAGTGAGCCTTTATAGATCATTTCAGCAATAGCTGAAATATATTTGCTGAAGGTTTTTATCGATAGAATTATCTCAAAAGCTTGATGTAATTCTAAATCGTTTTGGGATATTGATTTTTCCATTTAGGATGTTTTCATGTTTTGTATAACTTGAATGTACTGGTATAAAAATAAAACTTTAACCCTCCATATTTGGAATGTATAAGTAGTTTTAGCACCAAATAATCCTAAGCAAGATATACCATTTAAACTTATTGAACAACAGGAAGTTATCCTCTAATTGTTCAGAGTAATTACTAATCGACAGAATTTAGATGTGGTCCTTTTATCTTAATAATAATTCAGATAATTATTACCATTAAGAAAAAAATTAAGGAATTGAATACATTAAGTGCTGAGTTAAAACAATCTTAATGGTTTAAATGACTTCATAATTCAGGAAAATATAGCCGTTAAGAAAAAGACTTCTACCCAAGAAGTTTCCTTGATTTCGTTTGTGTCTGAGAAATAATAATTATAAAAAAACACCGCAAATCCCAAGATTCACAGTGTCTTTTTTATCCATTAGGATCGCTATTAATATATCTAAAGCAACTAATTCACCAACTCAAAAGCTTGTTTTGCAATCTCCAATTCTTCATTGGTAGGAATGACCAAAACTTTCACTTTGGAAGAAGCCGTATTTATTTCTCTTAAACCTTCAGATCTTAACTCGTTTTTGGCTTCATCTAAGGTAATGCCGAAGAAATCCATGTCTTCACAAACCATCTTACGGATCACACTGGAGTTCTCTCCAATGCCCGCCGTAAATATAATCGCATCCAATCCGTTCATTGCTGCAGCGTAGGAGCCAATGTATTTTTTAATGCGATAGGCGTTCATGGTCAAAGCAAGGATGCAATCCTTATCTCCTTTTTGGGCTTCTGCTTGAATATCTCTTAAATCCATGTGTCCAGTTAGGCCCAACATCCCACTTTTATTGGTGAGGAGCGTTTTGACTTCATCCAAGGAATAATTCAAGTTATTGACCAAATGGAAAATAATGGCGTGATCGATATCGCCACTTCTGGATCCCATAATCAAACCGTTGGAAGGCGTGAAACCTAAGGTATGATCAATGCTTTTGCCATCCTTAACCGCGGTCATACTGCAGCCATTTCCCAAGTGAATGGTAATGATTTTGGAGGCTTTAGGCTTCAAATAGGCAATAGCCTTCTCAGAAACATATTGGTGGCTCGTCCCGTGGAATCCGTAAACCTGAATGCCATGCTCTTCATAAAGGGCATTAGGAATGGCATATTTTTTTGCTTTCTCCGGAATCGTTTGATGGAAAGCGGTGTCGAAAATGGCGACTTGTTGTGCGGAAGGGAAAATCTCTTCAGCCACCAGAATACCTTCCAAATTCCCCGGATTGTGTAAAGGTGCTAATGCGGCATATTGTTGAATCTTTTCCTTGACTTCAGTTGTGATTAAGGTCGTGTCTGAAAACGAGTTGCCGCCGTGAACCACACGATGCCCGACCACTTCGATTTCAGCCGTTTTGGAGATGACCCCAGTTTCTTTATCGAGCAACAAATCAACGACTTTACGCAGTCCTTGTTTGTGATTTTCTATATTATGGGT
>JBARDR010000154.1:0-3869 GCA_049795335.1 Gelidibacter sp.
CCCTTCTCGTTTTTCGTAAGGTTCCCTGAATTCCCTATCGAACAAAATCAAGTCAAAATTCGAAGCATTTTGGGTCGAACAAAATTGTTGGTGAATGACACCAACAATGGCAGGGATCAATAAATAATCGCTACCTCGTGTTTTTCAAGCCAATCAAGAATCTGCAAAAATCTGCGCTATCTGCGGAAAACTTTTTGAATTAGGCGGTATTTTATAAAAGCTATGACACAGAGATTCGTAAAGAGCATAAACCATAGATCACAATGGATTATAACCTAAAAAAACGCTCAAAACTATTTAGGGAACTAGGATTAAAAGCATCATAACGTGCCTAAAAAAAGCTTTTTACTTTGTCCTTCGCCTCTTCATATTCTGACAACATATCTTCAACAATTTTCGAGACAGGCTTGATATCATGAATCAATCCAGCAATTTGACCGATTTCCAATTCGCCTTCCTCCAAATCACCTTCAAACATCCCACGCTTTGCTCTTGCCCTACCCAATAAGGCACTTAAATCTTCAGGTGTTGGCGCTGTTTTGTACAGTTCGACAAGATCATTATAGAATTTATTTTTAATCATTCGAACCGGTGCCAATTCTTTTAAGGTCAGTTGCGTTCCACCTTCCTGGATCCCAACAACAACCTTTTTAAAGGCTTGATGCGCCGAACTTTCTTCACTGGCGACAAATCTGCTCCCCACCTGAACGCCATCAGCACCTAAAACCATGGCTGCCAACATGCCTTGACCTGTGGCGATACCCCCAGCTGCAATAAGCGGAATAGCCAAGACTTCTTTGACCATAGGGATTATGGTTAAGGTCGTACTTTCTTCCCTCCCATTGTGTCCTCCTGCTTCAAAACCTTCGGCAACAATGGCGTCAACTCCTGCTTCTTGGGCTTTCAATGCAAACTTCACACTACTGACCACGTGAACGACCGTGATACCACGTTCTTTCAGCCAGGATGTCCATGTTTTTGGATTTCCGGCAGAAGTAAAAACGATTTCGACCTTTTCTTCGACAATGATATCCATGATCTCCTCGATATTCGGGTAAAGCATAGGCACATTAACGCCAAAAGGTTTATCCGTAGCTTTTTTACATTTTTGAATATGCGCTCGCAAAACATCAGGATACATTGACCCTGCGCCGATAAGACCTAAAATTCCGGAATTACTTGAAGCTGAAGCCAATCGCCATCCACTGTTCCAAATCATTCCGGCTTGAATAATTGGGTATTGGATATTGAAAAGCTCGGTAATTTTATTTGACATTTATGATTTAATGAATTTAAAAGTTAAGATTTCACTCGTTGAAATAACTCTAAGGACGTACATGCCCTTAGCCAATTGTGATACATCTAATTTGGGATTCGCCTCCGAATAGACCTGTTCAATTACTTTTTTACCCAACACATCATAAACATGAAGCGTCTGTGTTCCATTACGGAATGGCACTTGAAGTTGAAGCTGACTTGAAACAGGATTTGGATACACTTTAAACTTTTCAATTTCAGCTTCTACCACTGAAAGTCCTTGGGAAAGTGCCAATTGAAAATTTGGAATCCCATAGCCCAAAAAGTCATCAGGTGATGTGTATTGTGAAGCTGAAAGCCTGACGAATTGCTTAATTTCATCCGCACTGGCATTGGGCAAGGCCTGCCACAAACAGGCAATAGCTCCTGCCACGATGGGCGAACTAAATGAAGTCCCATTGTTATTAACGATATTATCTGATTCAGTTATAACCGTTGCCCCTAAACCTAAAGCCACCACATCAGGCTTTTGAGAGGGCTGAAAGACACTGCCTCGCGAACTAAAGTAAGCATAAAGTCCAGCACTGTTTACCGCACCAACGGTCAAAACTCCTGGAGCATCTGCTGGCGCTGTGACTATTCCCCAGTAAAAATTGCCCTCATTCCCAGCGGAATTAACCACTAAAATGCCTTTTTGTGAGGCAATTTGAGCACCTCTACTGATAAAGGTGGTTTTTCCATCCATAGCTGATGGCAAATAATTATATTTAGGATTGTCAAATTCAGAATACCCCAAAGATGAATTGATAATATGAACTCCCAAACTGTCGGCGCGTTCAGCGGCTTCTACCCAATAACTTTCTTCTACTGGATTTTCGAATGCAGCATCTTCTGTGCGAAACAAATAATAAGACGCATCCGGAGCCGTACCTACAAACTCATTTTCAACATATCCTGCCATGGTGCTCAATACTTTTGTTCCATGGGAACTGGCCGTGTATGCGTCAAAGGCAGAAGTCCGGTTTACAAAATCGTATCCGCCCAATAATCTGTTACTATTTCTTAATCTGCTGAAGGACGTCATCGTATTCACATTGGGAAAACCGGCGTCAATAACGGCAATAATAATTCCTTCGCCCGTATAATTCTCTCTATGAAGCGCATCCACATGGATCATGCTGACTTGATTTTGAGAGCTTCCATAATTAAAACCATCCAAACTCTCCTCAAGTACAAACTTATCGTTTTGCTTTGCGGGTCGTAATAAATCATTTAAATTTTTATCAGCAAACTCGATGGACGCCACAAAATCAAAATCAAAAAGCCTTGAGATATCAGAAGCTTCACCTCTTACATGGACTGCATTCATCCATTTCGATTTCGCTAGGACGGTAATGCCACTAGTAGTTTTTAAACGCGAAATATAGAATTCATTAACAGGCACATCCCTAACGTCTATAGCAATATTATGGGCATTTTTTCTGTTGATGGCTTTTTGCGAAAGAATAGAAATCGGTTTTTGAATGACAACTTCAACGTTTTCCTTATTGGTAAAATATACCCACGCATCTTGCTGTGCAAAGATTGCATAGGGAAAAAAGCAAAATAAGAACGAGAAGATCTTTAATTTCATCAGTAATAATTCGGAAAATTATTACTGCAATTTAAGAAATAACTCCCGAACCAACTAATTCGTCATCGTGGTACCACGCCACAAATTGACCTTCAGTAATAGCCGATTGAAGCTCTTCAAAAACCACATAAAGTCCGTTTTCGAGTTGATGTAGTGTTGCATTTTGAAGCGGCTGACGGTATCTGATTCGTGCTTTGACTTCCATTGTTTGATCTAAACCTAGTTTTAGATCTTCACGAATCCAATGTACTTCATTGTTATTAACAAACAATGCGCTTTTAAGTAAACCAGGATGTTCCTTTCCCTGACCAGTATAAATGACATTCTCCTCAACATCCGTTTCGATTACAAAAAGAGGTTCGACGGTGCCGCCAACGGCAAGTCCTTTACGCTGACCTTTTGTAAAATAGTGTGCCCCTTGATGTTTGCCTACTATTTTTCCGTCAGAAATATTATAGTCAATTTTTCGGGTCAAATAATCAAACTTGTCCTTTTCAGAAGTAAACTCTGGCGCTGTTTGATTGTATATATTTTGTTCCGCAGAAATCTCAACAATCACACCTTCTTTGGGTTGTAATTTTTGCTGTAGAAATTCGGGAAGTCTTACTTTACCAATAAAACAAAGTCCTTGGGAATCTTTTTTATCTGCCGTAACTAAATCCTGTTCAGCAGCTATTTTGCGCACTTCAGGTTTTGTTAATTCTCCAATAGGGAATAAGGCTTTTGATAATTGCTCTTGAGACAATTGACATAAAAAATAAGACTGATCTTTATTGGTATCAACGCCAGCAAGCAATTGATAGATTTCTTTGTCATCTTTCTGCAAGACACCTTTACGGCAATAATGACCTGTAGCCACAAAATCAGCACCCAAATCGAGCGCGATTTTCATGAACACGTCAAACTTTATTTCTCGATTACAAAGCACATCGGGATTTGGCGTACGTCCTTTTTGGTATTCGTCAAACATATAATCGAC
>JBARDR010000155.1:0-3847 GCA_049795335.1 Gelidibacter sp.
GTGGTATACCGTGGTGTACCTAACCCAATGACCATTTCTTTTGCAGGTGTTACTGATAATAATGTAAATGCTTCTGCTCCAGGATTGGTAAAAGGTTCAGGTGTTGGTAAATACACTATGAATCCTGGTGCTGGTAAAGAAGTTACTATTAACGTGACAGGAACACTTCCTGATGGTTCTAAAGTTAGCGACAAATCTACTTTTAGAATTAAGGATATTCCTAAGCCAGCAGGTACAATCGCAGGTCAGCCTGATAATGTGAGCTTACCAAAAGCCAACGTTGAAATCGCAACCGTTGATGCTAAATTATTCGATTTTGATTTCGATTTAGATATCAGCGTAACGTCATTTAAAATTAAAGTTCCTGGTCAACCTACGGTTACAGTGAACGGAAATAGAATGAATGACCAAGCAAAAAATGCTTTGCGTAAAGCTTCAAGAGGTGATGCGGTGCAGATTTTTGAAATCAAATCACAAATCAAAGGAAACTCTAGCATCAAATTGCTTCCAGCGTCACCAGTATTTATTGAAATATCGAACTAAGATCCTATTGGTATAGTTGTAACCTTGAAAATGTTAATGAAGGTAATGTCCCAAATAATAATTAAAAATATGAAATTGAAATATTGTTTATTAACCGTTTTAAGTATTGGCTTCGCCGTAAGTTCCTTCGGACAAGCGAACTTGCTCAATGCGAAGACACCCGAAGAAATTGGAGTGAAATCTGAGGCCCAAAAAGCTTTGGATAACGACAGGCCGCTTGAATACGGTTATGTTGATGATAGAGATATCATGTTTTCAAAAATGACCTGGGAAAAAGTGGTTCTTGATGAGCGCGTTAACTTTCCTTTATATTATCCTATTGACACCAATAATATCGGGGGCAATCGACGTTCTTTGTTTGACGTATTATGGAAAAATGTAAGAGAAGGGAAGATTGAAAACGTTTATGATGACTCATACTTTACAGTGAAACGTCAATTAAAGGATATTGAAGCGACGATGTCAAAAGTTGATACTTTAGATATTGGATACCAACAGTACAACTCCGATGGGTTTGTATCCCCAGAATATATCATAAAGAGAGATATTCAGTCGTATGACATCAGTGCCTACCTGATCAAAGGATTATGGTATTTTGACAAACGTCAAGGTGAATTGAAATACAGACTTTTAGGAATTGCACCTGCTGCTGCCGACGTTAACTTTATTGATTCTGATAACGAAGCCAACAAAGAACCAATTGCTTTATTTTGGGTGTTCTATCCAGAAGTAAGAAATGTGTTGCACGAAGCCAAAGCTTTCAACAACCAAAACAGTGCTATGCCTTTTTCATACGACCATATATTGAATTCAAGACGCTTCAATGGTTATATGTATAAGGAGGAAAATGTTTTTGGAGACCGAGAAGTTAAGGAGTACATCGCTGAAAATGCGTTAATGCAACTCATGGAATCTGATCGCATCAAAGAGAAGATTCGTAATTTTGAACAAGACATGTGGGCATATTAGTAAATGCTCAATAGTATAATTGAAACGCTCACTTTTTAAGTGGGCGTTTTTTATTATACTTTTTTAGATTTAGAAGCATTGTTGTCCGATTAAAGTTGCGTTGATCATCTAAGAATAGTGAGCAATAAAGTTCTTTCAACATTTTTGATCCTCAATCTCCTTCATTTCTCAGTTTTTGAAAACTTTATAAAACATATAATCCATTCTAACTTATGAATTTCACAACTCATGTTGTCAATTAATTACGCATTTAGTCTTTGTTCTATCAGTGGAGCGGCCTTAATTCTTTTCCGCACAATACTGATTTAGAATATTGTGAGAACGTATTAAAATAATTTCAATTAAGAAGAGTATTTTTGTAGTCATGAAAGAAGTTGATTATATCATTGTAGGTTGTGGATTGGCCGGCGTCTCTTTTTGCGAAGAGCTAAGAGCGCATGGCAAGTCCTTTGTAGTGTTTGATGATCACTCCCAACAATCGTCCATAGTCGCAGCAGGTTTGTACAATCCCGTCATCTTAAAACGATTTACGGGCGTTTGGAAAGCCAAGGAGCAATTGGAAATGGCCAGTGCTTTTTATGAACACTTGGAGAACTTATTAGGAGTAAAATTGGATTATAAATTGCCCGTTTATAGAAGATTTGCCTCTGTGGAGGAACAAAACGAATGGTTCAATGCTTCTGACAAACCTATGTTGGAAAACCTTCTATCTCCCAAAGTCATTAAAAATGATAACAAATTTATTGATGCGCCTTTTGGTTTCGGAAAAGTTTTGGAAACCGGCCGTATCGATACTTCCGCTTTATTAAAACACTACAAACTGTTTTTGAAAACAATCAACAGTTATAGCACTGAAACTTTTGACCATGCGGCTTTAACATTTGTTGACGACGCGGTCCTCTATGAGAATGTCAAGGCCAAGTTCATTGTATTTTCTGAAGGCTTTGGCATGGTTAAAAATCCATTCTTTAACAATCTTCCACTTAATGTTGCCAAGGGCGAGGTATTAACCATCAAAGCTCCGGATCTGAAGATTGATTTTATTTTAAAGTCTTCTGTATTTGTGGTTCCTGAATTGGATGATCACTATTCGGTAGGCGCTACTTATAACTGGGAGGATAAAACCAATGCGGCTACTCAAGAAGCAAAAATCGAATTGGAAGACAAGTTAAAAGAACTTATCAGTTGTCCTTATGAAGTGGTTGACCAGGTGGCTGGAATTCGACCTACTGTTAAGGATAGAAGACCCTTAGTAGGAACACATCCAAACCACCAAAACATGGCCATCTTAAATGGCTTGGGCACGCGCGGGGTAATGATCGGACCCTATGTTGCTAAACAATTATTCCAACATTTAGAAAATGGATCTCCTTTGGAATCTGAAATAGATATTAAACGCTTTCAGTCTTAGGAAATTCTTTATGTCTTCGATTTAGTATTTGGAAACGAAAGTCAGTAAACTATTTTTTGACTTTTTTCGCCCAATCCTTATCGTAGTGAATAAATAAGTTGATCCAAATAGTTCTGGATACACGCATAATGATCGGCATAAACACAACAAGGGATGCCGTAATGGCTATGAATGCCGTGGTTAAGCTGGAACCGATAATGAAATAGCTGATGACGAATGCTGCAACTGCAAAGCCAATGCCAACGCCATAACTAACATACATAGATCCGAAAAAGAACGAGGGTTCCAGACGGTATTTGGTTTGACAATGGGAACATTTTTCACCGATTTTCAGAGTGTCCATCAATGCATACGGGTTTGGGTTGATATACATAGATTCCTCATTGCACTTCGGACAGGTGCCGGTTAAAATACTATACAATTTACTTCCTTTTTTTATCATGGTTTTTGATTACTTTTGCATTTTCAAATAAAAAACAAAATTAAGATTTTTAAAATCAATGTTTTGTAACAATACTTATAAATAATGCTCAACATACATAATCTTTCTGTTTCTTTTCAAGGTGAGTACCTTTTTGAAGATATAACTTTCCGGCTTGGTGCTGGCGATAGAATCGGTCTTATCGGAAAAAACGGTGCTGGTAAATCGACCATGCTCAAAATTCTTTCGAAGGAAATGGAACCAGATTCTGGCCAAATTGCAGCGGACAAAAATTTAAGTATTGGATTTCTAAAACAAGATATCGATTTTGTAATCGGTAGAACTGTACTTGAGGAAGCTTACGAGGCGTTCACTGAAATTATGGAGTTGGAAGCCAAAATAGAAGCTATTAATCATCAGTTGGTAGAACGCACCGATTATGAAAGCGAGTTTTATCATCAGCTCATGGTTGACTTGAGTGATATTCAACACCAATATGAAAT
>JBARDR010000156.1:0-4097 GCA_049795335.1 Gelidibacter sp.
CTTTTTATGCAAGTCAAATTATTGCTGTTTTTTGGACCTTATGGTTTATTCCCATAATTCTCTTTGGGGAGGGTACATTTCCTGAAATCCCAGTTTTACCTGCATTTTTATTTTTTATGGGACTTGCTGGCATGTGCGCTTTTATTTACAAACATACTAAAAGTGGTCTTTGTGTTCTTCTATTGCAGACTATGGTAAATTATACTGCAGTATCACTACCAATAATGCCCACATATGGAGGAGCCCCTACATTCATAGCATTTGCTTTCATATATTTTTTAACCATGTTAGGAATATGGGGTTTAGAGTTTCTAATTAGAAGAATCAATAATAAAGAATTAACCTACAGTGGTTGGACTCTAAAAAATTAATAACTTTTTATATATGAATATAATTTAAAATCTAAATTCATTGTTGAACTACCGAGTTACCTAGGTTATATCCTTGTATTTCTAAGACCAAAAAGATCTACAATTATCAGAAAGTAGAATGGCTCTAGTACATGATTACAAAATTCACTATTATAGAAGGATTGAAGCGAAGTGCACTCTTAAGAAAACTGTAAAAAATTGATGATTATAATTTAATTGCCAGATTAAATCGAAATTTTTGGGCAAATAAAAAGCTACAGAGCAATTGATAAGTTGGAAGACGATTTTGCATTCTTTTGTGTTCTTACTTTGTTTAATAAAATATAGTTGGGGTAATGAGGGTATAAAAGAAATATATTATGGAGAAGGATATCCATCGCTCTTAGAAGTCAACTATGGATACATCCATTTTTATTGGGGTATTACACTGGGCCTTTGTATGCGAAGCTGTATCGATGAGCTATTGTATTCGTGAATTATCAAAAACAGTAAAACCTATGATGCAAGGCAACTTATTGGTATTTTTTGATTTTATGGTTTATTCCCATAGTTCTTAATGGCGAAAGTATTCTCCTTGAACAACCATTTTACCATTAGTGATATTACAATATAGGTTAAACATTTCTTTAATCGGATTATCAGTCTCACAAGCATTGGAGCCGTCCCTACACCTTTAAAGCCTTGTTAATTAATTATTTTCTTACAATTTTAGTCTTTATGTATTTATGAACTTAATAAAAGTTTAATTTATATAAAATTAATGAGAAGAAATTTTTGCAAAAAAAAAAAAAAAAAATACAAGTAAAAACGTTATTTATGAGTATTAATATTAAATCGAAGATTATTCAAGAGACTGTAAAAACGATAGGAAATGTCCTTGTTTTTTTTAGACCAAAAAAAGCGCGTCAATTATCAGAAAACAGAATAACCTTGGTGCATAAAAACAAAAATAACATGAGTATTACAGAAAGGGTAATGCGCTATGCTCTTGTACAAAAGCTCGAAAAAATAAATGATCACAAAACCATAGCGGAATTAAATCGAAATTTCTGGATCAATAAAAACGCCACAGAACTTTTTGTGGAAACGGAAAATAAATTTGAAAATGAATTTCTTCCAAACTGTGCTTTTATGTTTGACCTGCTTAAAAAGGAACTATCACATCAATCAGAACAATTTAACACTTTGGTAGAAATTGGAACAGGAAATGGTGATGTTCTAAATTATATTAGTGCAGAATTCCCCGAAATTAATCGATTTATTGGCATAGACCTTAACCTAGATCAGGTTGAAATAAATAATAAAAAATTCAAAATGAACAAAAATCTTGAATTTGTGGATTCAGATGCCTTTGATTGGGTTAAAGAACACGGCCATAGCAATACTATTTTTATTTCGTCTGATGGCGTTTTAGAATATTTTCTAGAACAAGATTTACAAGATTTTTTGATCGAAATAAACCGATTGGGCAAAATAATCTTTATAGCCATGGAACCCAATGGAGCCGATCACAATTTTGAAATCAACCCTGACACTCAACTTTATGGAAATGAACCTTCATTCTCACACAACTATCCGAAGCTCTTCAAAAACGCAAACTTTAGCTTGTGGCATTTTTCACAAAAACCTTGGCTCGGAGGTGGTGGAGTCAAAACGTTTATTGGTGCTAAAAACTAATATAAAAATCATGTTACTTCCTTTAAAAGCATATAGTTTCAACCAAAGTGAAGGTAATAAAATAAGCACTAAAATGTGATGTATTTTCTACTCTATGTGTTCAATTAAAAGTAACGTTTGTGATTTTTAACGAGAAAAGAAACAATTGGACAAATTTCTCCTCTATATTTCTAAAATTTCTTTAAATTACATGAGTATACCCTTCAAAGCTTGATATGATTAATTAAGAGCTATAGCTTTTCATTAGCCTTAAGCTAAATAACTAGGATATTTAAGTGTGCATTTAAGAGCTGATAGTCTGTCAAAACTTACATGAAAAACATCACCTCAATAATAAAACAGGAATGAAATGCGAAACCCTAACCACTTATATTGTCTTTTTGAAAAGGCTTCAAGATTATATCCTGATGAACTTTGCTTTCTTACAGAATCAAGTCAATTAACTTATAGTGAAGCCGAGGCCCAGATTTCTAAAGTTTACGACACTATTTTACTTAACGCTAAATTTGAACAAATTATTGGCGTACCAACTACAAGGTCTATCGAACAAATAGTTTTTGTGCTAGCCATTTTAAAAGCAGGCATGGCTTATCTTCCAATCGATTTTGGCTATCCAAAAAAGAGATTGGAGAGCATGATTAGCAATTCAAACCTTTCTTTTTGCCTTACAACTAAAGCCGATGAAGATAATGTATTAGACATAGGACTTAAGCCATTAATTTTTTATGGGTCTAAACAACCAATTAATGATTTAACAAAGTATCCAAATCCTGAAAAATCAGCCACTTACATCTTATACACCTCAGGCTCAACGGGTGAACCAAAAGGGGTGTGTATGGGTGAGAAGGCCATGATGAATCTCATTACTTGGCAAAACGAAAATTCGATTTGTAAAAATGGCAGCCGCACTTTACAATTTGCGCCTTTAAGTTTTGATGTTTCTTTTCAAGAAATCATGGCTACTTTGAGCAATGGTGGGACATTAGTGCTCATCAATGAGACTTTAAGATTGGATATGGTCGCGCTTTTAGAGTACATTCAAGAGCAACGTATTAATAGACTTTTCTTACCATTTGTAGCCTTGCAAGCTATAGCAGAAGCCGCTCTAAGTTTGCAGGCCTATCCTTCATCGCTTAAAGAAATAATGACTGCTGGTGAACAACTCAAAATCACACCTCAAGTAATTAACCTCTTTAAGAATCTCAACAATTGTGTACTCTACAACCAATATGGACCTACAGAATGCCATGTGGTCTCAGAATTAAAATTAGAGGGCGATCCGATCAATTGGCCAACACTGCCAACTATTGGCAAACCTATTAGCAACGTCTCTATAATTATCCTCGACCAAAATAAAAACATTGCGCCAGATGGTACTATTGGCGAACTTTGTATCGCTGGAGAATGTTTGGCTGAAGGCTACATGAATAACAAGGAATTAACTGACGAGAAATTCCTTAATTGGGTAGCCCCTGATGGCACAAAAACTCGAATTTATCGCACGGGAGATATCGCTCAATATTTACCAGATGGCAACATAGAATTTCTGGGTCGTCAAGATGATCAAGTTAAGATTAGTGGTCACCGCATAGAATTGGCAGAAATAGAATTAGCAATCAATTCGCTACCTGGCATACAACAAACGGCTGTTACTGCAACTCATCATTTAGCCGGACAAACGCAGTTGGTCGCCTACATTCAACAAAGTGACAAAACAATCGATGCAAATGGTATTCGTCAGAAAGTTTCGGACCTCCTGCCAGATTATATGCTTCCCTCCTATTTTATTTTGGTTGAAGAATTTCCAAGAACATCAAGCGGCAAAATAGATAGAAAAAAATTGCCTGCTCCGCAATATAGTAGACCAAGTTCTGCCCCCCTTTACAAGCCTGCAACTACACAAACTCAAAAAAATATAACTAAGGTTTGGGTCGATTTATTACTTATCCCTGAAATTGGTATTAATGACAACTTTTTCGAACTGGGCGGAACGTCCTTATTAGCTCAAAAAGTAGTCGCCAATTTATTGAAGGATTATAATTATAGATT
>JBARDR010000157.1:0-3880 GCA_049795335.1 Gelidibacter sp.
CTCAACACCTTTACCATAAGCAGATTTGCCATCGTTAAATTTCACGCCGCGTAAATCATGCTGATAGCCACATCTGAAATGTACCAATTCACCAAAAACATCTTGTTTTACCATATTTAATACGGCAAGAACATCGCGACGGTAGTTTACGTTTTCAAGAATCATTAAGTGCGATCCTGTTTGTTCATGTGTATTAACCAAGTCCCAGCACTCTTCCAAGGTATTCGCTGCAGAAACTTCAAGACCCGTATATTTACCAGCTTTCATGGAATCTACTGCCATTCTTGTGTGCCATAACCAAGGTGTGGAAATGACCACGGCATCCACATCTTTTAAATTCAAGAGGTTCAAATAATCCTGATCAGATTTACTGAAAACCTGAGGTTTTGCAAAGCCTGCATCCTTGATCATTTTTAATGCAATTTCAATTCTAGCAGGATCGGTATCACATATTGCAGTAATTTCAGTATCCTTTCTAAGTAAGGCATTATTTAAATGGTTACAACCTCTTAGACCTACGCCTATAAAAGCCATTTTTAATTTTTGCTTGGAGGAACCTAATAGCGCGCCAAACGACATATTAGGAAGCATCACTAAACCCGCCCCTGCGAGCGCTGTCTTTTTTACAAAATCTCTTCTTGAACTCATGTTTTCTTATTGTTAACGATTCGTTAAATAATCTCGTTCTCAAATTTGACACATAACTCATGTTTTGGGGTCGAGATTTTAGGCGTTTTAGTCGATTCTCAAAGCAATGACGAAATACTACTCCTTTTTGACGAATATTTACTTGCAGCTCATGCATTCACTCGTATGGCAAGCATTCTACCTTCTGTTTTATTAATATCTTTACCATAATTAATCAGTTTCTTTTAGGAGTTATCTATTTACTTCAGAGAATAGCTCTACTAATAATTTGTTTTATGTTTAAATTGAAGCAGCACCCTATTACCCTTTGTTTTTTCATAGCATTTATTACATCTGCGTTAGCGCAACATCATGTCAACTTTACTCACCTCTCCCCGTCTTCCGACAATAGAAGTATTACCGTAAGCAAGACCATACAAGACGTTTTCGGGAATATTTGGATGGTCCAAAAAGGGGATCTTTACCTCTACGACGGCTACAATTACAAATTCATTGACAATCAAACTATTTTCCCTAATGCTATAGACTATCAATCCATAAAAGACATCCTCATTGATGATCTTAAAAATATATGGGTCGTTTCTGACGGTGGTCTATTAACCAAATACAATCATGTTAAAGGAATTTTTGAGAATCTTTCACCGCTCCTAAAAAACAAAAGTGTCAGCGTGATCACTTCTCACCATAAAAAGGTCTGGTTAGCAACAAAAGATGGCGGCATTTACGCCTATACCAATTTTAAAATGGAACCGGTTACCATACTGCCAGGATGGGATGCCAAAACACAGAACATTGCAGATATCGCGGTGGGACAAAACGATGACGTTTTTATAAGCACGGGAAACGGAAATATTATGGCCTATGCATCGGTTTCAAAAACAATGGAAAATCTGGTAGCGCCCTTTAACAATTATCCTCAAAACTTAAAATTAACTACAGATGCCTACAATAGGCTATGGATCGGCACAGAAACCAAAGGCCTTTTTCTGTACGATATCAACCGGAAAGAATTTATTCAAGATTCGTTTTTTAAAGGAAACATCCATAACATTAAAAGTGAGCTATTTTTAAATCTTTATTGCGACAGCAATGACTTTTTGTGGGCAGGAACCGACGGCGGCGGCTTATATAAGGTAAATTTAACTACAGGACAAGTGCGGTTGTTCAGCAAACTACCTAACGGTGAGTTTTCATTAAGCAGCAACACGATCATCCACGTCAATGAAGACAATCATCAAAACATTTGGATCGTGCCCAATTACGGCAACTTGAACATTCTGCCCAATGCCGATAATAATATTGACTACCACGAAGGATCAGAAAATCAAACGCCCACCAGAATTTTGAGTATTCTCAAAAGCTCTGACAATGTGTTATGGGCAGGAACCGACGGATCGGGACTCACTAAAATCAGCTTTAATGCCGACGGAACCACTCAGGAAAAGCAATTTTTCAACGATTTCAGTACCAGCAAAGGTTTTTATGTTCAAACTATGGCCGAGGACAATAAAGGCAATATTTGGCTTGGCACCTATAAAAATGGTTTGTGGATTTACAACTCCAAAAAGAATGAGTTTCGCGCAGTGCCAGTAATAAGTCTGAAAAACCAAAATGCGACCGATGTCAGGACCATTTATAAAGATAAAAAAGGACGCCTTTGGGTTGGCAGCAATACCTGTTTGAACATTTACGCTGACACCTTAGAACTTTTAGCTTCTTTTGAATATAATAAAAACAGCTTAAAAGGCACCATTGTTGAAAGCATCATGGAGACCCAAAATGGCATGATCTGGCTAGGGATTTATGAGGGTGGATTATTTCAATTCAATGAAAACCATACCCACTTATCTGCCTCAACATTTGCTGATTTTTCCATTCTCAATGACAATTTGGACCGTCTAAAAGGCGTAAAATATATTTCAGACGGCACCTATAATAGCCTATGGCTCATAGATACTAGCGGCAAATTATTGAAATATGATACAAAAAATAATATATTCTCTTCTTTTGAGGATTTAAAGAGTATTTCAAATCGCAATTTAGCCGCGGTCATCAATACCGGAAACGACAATTTATGGATCAGCTCCAATAACGGGATAGTCAACTTCAACACCAGAGACTCCATCATCAAAACCTATTATATAACTGACGGACTTCAGGACAATAACTTTTTGTCACGAAGTGCCTTTAAGGATTATCAAGGCATGTTATATTTTGGTGGCGCCAAAGGCCTCAATTATTTCTATCCTAAAGAGGTGTATAAAAAAGAGTCGCATCCCATTTTACAAATCAACATGATTAAGGTGCTGAACCAACCCGTTGAAGTTTTATTGCCCGAACAGGTAAGCTCCGGAATTGAGAATGTAAAGTCCTTGAATTTAAAATACAATGAATCTTCATTTTCCATTCGCTTTGCGGCATTGGACAACATCTTATATCCAAAACATTTTTACGCCTATCGACTCAAAGGCTTTGACAAAGATTGGATTAATAGCCATCTTGAACGCTCGGCAACCTATACCAACATTCCAGCTGGCACTTATACTTTTGAAGTTAAAGCAGGTACCCGGGATAACGTTTGGGACATCCCCACAAAAAGCATCACAATCGTCATTGAACAACCTTTTTGGTACAAACCCATCGCCTGGATCCTATACATCTGCTTTTTTTCTCTGATGGTCTATGGCGGCAGACGCTGGTACGCTTTAAAAAAGAATTTGCTCGTTGAACGCCTCAGTCGTAAAAACGAAAATGAACTGAATAAGATGAAAATGAACTTTTTCGCAAAAATGTCTCATGAAATCCAAACACCTCTAACCTTAATTTTAGGACCGATTGATGATATGATCCGAAATGCGGAAAAGAACGGAAATTTACTTTTAAAACAACGTCTTAACATCATCGCCTACAACACCAAACGGCTTTCTAAAATAGCTTATGAACTGACTTTGGTCCGTAATAAGGAGTTGGATAAATTACGATTGATGGTCACAAAATCCAATCTCTATAAAAACGTTGACGAAATTTGCCAATCATTTAAAGAGCTTGCCAGACGAAAAAATATAGACTTTACGGTGATCTGCCCTAAAGATTTAATGGATGCTTGGTATGACAAAGAGAAAATAGAACATATCATTTACAACCTCCTTTCCAACGCCTTTAAATTCACGCCCAAAGAAGGTAATATTGTATTGACCGTTGCGCCGATCAATTCAAAACAAATGATCAAGCT
>JBARDR010000158.1:0-4973 GCA_049795335.1 Gelidibacter sp.
GATTAAGAATTGTTTATGTTTATAATACGATATTATTCACGTTTTGTCCCATCATTTTCATCTCTCTTCGGTCTCTGATAGATGAGATTCATTCGGTTTTGACATGTCCTTACCCCTAAAACTTCTGCGATCCATAAAGGAGACGGCTTCATTTTCAATTATCAGAAAAAGAGAAACAATTTAAGCAATAAAGAACATTTTAATGAATGCTTTGCATGTATCTTTAATAAAACTTATTGCTAAATATCGCTAGGTGTCCTTAGGAAGTTATTACGATGTCATCATTATTGGAGGAGGATTGGCGGGTTTGTCTGCTGCCATCCATCTGCGCAAATATGAATTTAATATCCTTCTTATTGAGAAAAACGACTATCCTAAACACAAAGTTTGTGGTGAATATATTTCAAATGAAGTGCTGCCGTATTTGAATTATTTAGGCATTGATGTGTTCGCCTTAGGAGCCAAAAACATCACAAAATTTGAGGTGTCCACTATCCAAAATAAACTAATTTCTGCTGATTTACCGATGGGCGGTTTTGGCATCAGTCGGTATACCTTGGATTATGCGCTCTATTCCAAAGCCATAGAAATCGGCGTGTTGGTTCTCCAGGATACGGTTGGCGACGTACATTTTTTAGAGGATGAATTTAAAGTGTCCACCAAAAATAATGGCCAATTGTGCTCTAAAATCGTAATTGGTTCTTATGGCAAACGAACCAATTTGGATGTAAAACTGAACCGAAAATTCATCAAAAATAAATCGCCTTATTTAGCCGTAAAAACGCATGTTAAAGGAGATTTCCCCAATGATATAGTTGCTTTGCACAATTTTGACGGCGGTTATTGTGGAGTTTCTAAAGTGGAAGATGATAGCATTAATCTGTGTTATATTACCAATTTTGAGGCTTTTAAAAAACATAAGGATATTGACGAGTTTCAAGAAAAAGTGCTTTTCAAAAACGCCTATTTGAAATCGATTTTTGAAAACACCAATCCTGTTTTTCAAGCGCCTTTAACCATTAGCCAGATTTCTTTTGATCGTAAATCACCCGTAGAACAACATATGCTCATGTGCGGCGATTCAGCAGGCATGATTCATCCGCTTTGTGGTAATGGTATGAGCATGGCGATTAGAAGTGCGCAAATAGCATCCGAACTGATTATTGATTACCTTAATAAAAAAATAATCTCAAGAGATGTATTGGAAGCGGCCTATCAAAAAGCATGGAACAAAGCATTTCAATTCCGCTTGAAAGTTGGTCATGTCGTCGCCAATTTGTTTAATAATAGCACATTGTCAGAAATATCACTAAGGATATTCAAAATAATGCCGTTTGTAATACCACTCATTATCAAACAAACCCATGGAAAACCGATGTCTATAAAATGAGTTTTTTAGTTGATACCACTTATCGCACCGAAGCAGTTGAAATCATGGACGATTTTTCCATTGACGGCGTCATGCTTCACGATGCGCTAGACAAATTGGCGATCATTAATAAATTGCTCGGTGGAAATGGCGTGACACTTGATGGCCTTAAAATTCTGTTGAAAAATCATTCCAAAGATATTCCTATTACGATCGTCGATTTAGGTTGCGGCGGTGGTGATATCTTAAGAAGTATTGCTGAATTCGGAAAAAAAGAAGGTTATAATTTTCAATTAATTGGCGTGGATGCCAATAAGAATGCCACGGATTATGGCGAAACTTTATCCAAAGACTATGAGAATATCAGGTTTGTGCATGTTGATGTGTTTTCGGAAGCTTTCAAAGCGATAGCATATGATGTGATTATCACCACCTTGTTTCTCCATCATTTTAAGGAAACACAAGTGTTGCAATTATTGAATCATTTATTAAGAACGGCCACAATAGGTGTTGTAGTCAATGACTTGGAAAGGCATCGATTGGCTTATTACCTATTTAAGTTGATTACTATACCTGTTACAAATAAAATGATCATTGAAGACGGATTGACTTCAGTGTTGCGTGGTTTTAAAAGAAAAGAGCTAGTCGATTTATCAAAACAGCTGAACATCAGGTATCAATTGAAATGGAAATGGGCGTTTCGCTATCAGTGGGTTTTGTGGAGTTCAAAAGTCATGAGTTGAGGAGTTAAGTGGGGAAAAAATAAGGGAATAGGGTATTTGAGAGAATTAGTGAAATTAGTGTCAAAACATGAAAGTAAAAATAACAGCAGTCGCCAAGCAATTACCAAAATACACTCGGGAAACGAAGGATATCATTCCGTATTTGAATTTGTGGTTATCCGGCCAGGAAGAACGCTTTCAACGGAAAGTAATCAAATTGTTTGAAAATGCTGGTGTTAATCGTCGTTATTCCATTATGGATGCTGAGGAAGTTTTTTTAAATAGCTCCTTTCAAGAAAAAAATGATATTTATGTCCGCGAAATCATCAAGTTGGGCGAACAAGCACTCTTGAAATCTTTAGAAAAAGCCCAGCTTCAGCCTACGGATATTGACTATATCATTACAGTAAGTTGCACTGGGATTATGATTCCATCTTTAGATGCTTATCTCATCAATAAATTAAAAATGCGTCAAGATATCGTGCGTTTGCCAGTAACTGAAATGGGCTGTGCCGCAGGTGTTTCGGGAATTATTTACGCTAAGAATTTTTTAAAAGCGAACCCCAATAAACGGGCAGCAGTGATTGCGGTAGAATCGCCAACGTCTACTTTTCAACTCGATGATTATTCTATGGCAAATATTGTAAGTGCTGCAATTTTTGGAGATGGTGCGGCTAGCGTAATTTTGTCGTCTTATGAAGATGAAGAAGGCCCAGAAATCCTAGACGAAGCCATGTATCATTTTTTCGATGCCGAACAAATGATGGGTTTTAAATTGGTTAATACCGGTTTACAAATGATTTTAGACAAAGCGGTGCCCGAAACTATTTCGAGTCATTTTCCGCAAATTGTCCACCCGTTTTTAGAGCGTAATCAAATGACTATTGAAGATGTTGATCACCTTATTTTTCATCCTGGAGGGAAAAAAATTGTGCAAACGGTTGAAGACCTGTTCGGTTCCTTGGGAAAAAACATTGAAGATACCAAAGAAGTTCTTAAATTGTATGGCAACATGAGTAGCGCTACGGTGCTTTATGTGCTGGAACGTTTTATGGATAAAAATCTACCAAAAGGCGATATCGGATTGATGTTGAGCTTCGGGCCGGGATTTTCGGCGCAACGCATTTTATTAAAATGGTAACTAATTTGAGCTTCACTGACGTGGGAAATATGATGACTAAGGAATTTGAGGATAAAAATTATTGGGCGCTCATTTTGGGTGGCTCTAGTGGTTTGGGCTTGGCAACGGCCAAAAAGTTGGCACAACACCGCATGAATATCTGTATTATCCATCGCAATCCGAGAGCTCAGCAAGAAATTACTGAAACAGAGTTTGATAGCATTCGTAATGTTGGTGTGCAATTTAAGGCATTCAATGCAGATGCATTTAAAGTGGAAAAACGCAATGAAATGCTTTCAGAATTGAAAGTAATTTTAGGAGAAAAAGGCCGAATTCGCACTTTGGTTCACAGTGTCGCCAAAGGCAATTTAAAACCGATGCTTTCAGAAAATCAGCCCATTTTAAACACCGACGATTTCAATTTGACCATCAACGCCATGGCCATCAGTTTGTACGACTGGACGCAAGCGATTTTCAATTCAAATTTGTTTGCTGACGATGCTCGAATTATAAGTTTTACCAGTGAGGGCAATACCAAAGCCTGGCGAAATTATGCGGCAGTTTCTGCAGCAAAAGTGACTTTGGAAGCGATTACCCGCAATATCGCCTTGGAATTTGCGCCCTTCGGAATTCGTGCCAACTGCATTCAGGCCGGTGTGACGGACACGGCCTCTTTGCGAATGATTCCAGACAGTGAGCAACTTAAAGCATATGCGTTGCAGAGAAACCCTTTTAAACGCCTGACGACGCCGGAAGACGTGGCCAATGCGGTTTATTTGTTGAGTAAAGATGAAGCACGTTGGATCAACGGTTGTGTGATTCCCGTGGATGGTGGCGAACATATTTCATAAATAAATAACAACCTTTCAGTCCTGAAGTTTCGGGATTTAAAACCTGAAAGGTTTCCGAATAAAATGACAAAAGAACAAATCATCAATCTCTTACCATATCGATCGCCATTTCTATTTGTGGATGGCCTTGATGTGGTTTCTGATGAAGGCATCACAGGTCATTATACCTTTAAAAAAACTGAATATTTTTATAAAGGACATTTTAAAGATAACCCAATAACACCCGGTGTTATTTTGAACGAGTGTATGGCGCAAATAGGCGTTGTTTGCTTAGGAATTTTTCTGATGAAAGATCAAGTATCTGAAAATTTTCAGCCACAAATCGCATTGACTTCAAGTCAAATAGAATTTTATTTACCGGTTTTTCCGGGCGAAAAAGTGACCGTATTTTCAGAAAAAGAAGTATTTCGGTTTAATAAGTTAAAGTGCAAAGTGAAAATGTTTAATGATAAAGGCAATTTGGTATGCAGAGGAATTATTTCAGGAATGATAAAGCCGAATGAATATGACTAGAGTCGTCATCACAGGAATGGGAATTGTTGCGCCAAATGGTGTGGGATTGGAAGCATTCAATGAGGCCATTAAATCGGGCACTTCAGGAATTACCTTTCATCAAAACTTAGCAGATCTGAATTTTTCCTGCTGTATTGGTGGGATTCCTCAAGTTTCCGAAGAAAAAAAGCTAGAATATCTCACGGCATTGCAACTGCGAGGTTTTAATAGTTCCGGCATTTTATACGGGTGCATGGCGGGAATGGATGCGTGGAAGGATGCGGGTCTTGAAATCAATCCAGAAAGTGAACTCGATTATGACGGCGGTTGCATTTTTGGTACGGGAACTTCTGGTGTTGAAAAATTCAGGGAAGCTATTTATAAATTGGATGCAGGAGAAGTGAAACGTTTGGGAAGCA
>JBARDR010000159.1:0-3355 GCA_049795335.1 Gelidibacter sp.
CCCATCTGTTTGGCAACATCCACAGGGAAATTATTGACGATACCACCATCAACCAACAAGGTTTCTTTATAGGGAACCGGAGAAAAAACGCCGGGAATAGACATACTTGCGCGCATGGCAAAAGCTAACGAACCACGGTCCAAAATGATCTCCTTTCCATTTATAATATCGGTGGCTATTGCTCTAAAAGGTATTTGAAATTCATCAAAATCATCAATAGTATAGACTGGAAAGGTTAAAGCGGCGAGAAATTGCCTCAGGTTTTGGTCATTGAGCAAAAACGTTCCGAGTTTTATGTTTCCTTTTACCCAGTCCAATTCCACCAGATAGCGTTTGAATTCTGATTTTTCTTCAACACTGACATTGTTAAGAGCCACACGTCCACCCATAAGCCGTTCCCAGTTCACATGTTTTGTTAGACTCGCAATGCTATCTCCAGAATACCCCGCTGCATAAAGTCCACCCACAATGCTGCCCATGCTGTTTCCCACCACCAAATCGGGTACAATCCCTAAGGAGTCGAGCGCCTGCAATGTTGGGATATGCGCCAAACCCTTGGCGCCTCCACCACTCAAAACCAACGCAACTCTTGGCTTTTTATCTTGGGCCAGACCTTGGAATGAGAAAACAACAGATAATAAGACTAATAAAAAACGGCAATTGTTTTTTAAAAATGAACCATTTTGCATAGGGAAAATCACTTTTGGATATAATGCACGAAGATAGCGTTTTCAAAAAGTTTTTGAAGACTCGGTCATTTTAAAATTTCGCTTCAGTCTTAACTCTGTATTGACTTAATTTGTATCAACACCAGAGATTTTAGATTGTACTTGTGTTTTTTAATACAGCATAAAAATTTGCACCTAAAGCTACTAGTGATCTTAAAATTGTTTACATACTTCTATTAGGAGTAAAACCTAAGCAAATAAAAAAGCCTAAAAAATGAAAGATTTCTTAGGCTTTTAGTGGTCGGCTCACACCGATTAATAAAATGCTATTCTATTTAGTACCCAGGATTTTGCTGTGCACCAATTGGAGGATTGGCATTGATTTCATTTTTAGGAATTGGTAAAACAATTCTTTCAAAAGTGACATCAATTGTTTTAGGTCTTCTCGTAACCGGCACGCCACCAAAGTCGTCATTAAAAGTAATGGGTTTACCTAAACGAAGCATGTCAAAATAGCGTTGACCTTCAGTGAAAAGCTCCTTACTTTTCTCATCCAAAATCATATCAATACTAATAGTGCCTGCTGTTGCTGGAACTAAGTTAGGTGCTCTTTTTCGAATCGCATTGAGATAAGTTGCGGCTAAATCTTTGTCTGAATGAAATGCTGCTTCTGCGGCAATTAAATACATTTCTGATAATCGGATAACTTTTATATTAACCGCAGTGGCAGTTGATTTTCCATCTCCAGAAAGATTAATGTCGCCACTGTATTTATAACTTGCCCCTAAATGAATTGCTTCAGATGCAAACTCCCTGTCATCGCCCATAATGCCCCAACGTACATCAGCATTATCTAGTTCTAATTTGTCTAAATAATAATCGCTGGCAAAATACTGTCCGCCAGCACTGCTCGATCCGTATTGTTGTTTTCTTAAATAAATACTAAGGCTCGAATTTCCGCGGTCGTTTTCGTTTGGAACAATCCCTAATTCAAAAATTGATTCTGATCCAAACTGTTTGGTCCAAGAATCAACCCAATCACTATTAGAATATAATTGGTAAACTTGTGAGTTGATCACATCTTGTGCAGCGGCAAGCGCTCCTGGATAGTTAGCCATACTTAAATGCACACGTGCCTGCATCGCTTTATTTCCATAATAGTTAAGGTATCCATCATTTTTGGCTTTAGATAAAAGCGATTCAGCAGCCAACAAATCGATCATGATCTGTTTGTAGTTTTCTTCCACAGATGCTCTTAAAGGTTGATCTAAAGCATCAATTGGAGTCAAAATACTAGGCACTCCATAAGAGGCTTTTTCATAAGTGTAAGGCTTCCCGTAGATTCGAACTAAATCAAAATACAAAATTGCACGAAGCGTTAGGGCTTGTCCTTTTATATCATCAAAATTACCTTCACCTTGCACTTTGGCAATGCTTTCAATAAGATAGTTTGTTTGTAAAATTCGGTTGTACATGTCATTCCAAAATTCTTCAAAACTACTTGATGTCGGAGTATTGTTAAAAGTGTACATATCACTCAATCCCCTTCCTAGAGTTCGCGTTGTGACTTCTCCTCCTCTGGCCTCTGCATATATGATGAAGTTACGGCCATAATAAGTCAGGTCTGTCATTCTACGCATGATTCCTGAGAGCATAACTTTAGCATCCGCTACAGTTTCAATAGCCGTAGAAGATTCGCCAGCATTCGTTGGTGGGACATCTAAAAAATCCTCCTCACAGGAAGTGAACCCCAAAGACATGATTAAAGCAGTTATGATAACTAGCGATGTTTTGTTTAAATATTTTATGTTTTTCATGTTTTTCATTTTTCATTTAGAAGCTTAATTCAATACCAAAAGTGTAATTTTTCGCAAAAGGTAATTCCCAACCTTTGGTTGCAAATTGATTGACTTCAGGATCCGCATACTTGTATTTTGAAGCAGTGAATAAATTTGTTCCCACAGCAAATACTCTAAGACTTGAAAGTTTCATTCTTTCTGTTACAGATGATGGGAATTCATAGCCCAGGTTAATGTTTTTTAATCTTATAAAAGTGGCATCATAAAGGTGTCGGCTACTAAACTGTGTTACTCCTTCCTCATCAGTTCCTCTAACTTTAGGCAATGATCCGTTTGGATTTTCTTCAGTCCACATATTGTCAACAGCATATTGAGAACGCATTCTTTCCCAATAAAGGCCATCATCAGCAACTTGTTGGTCAACTGAATCATAGAGATATCCTCCAATTTTATAAATAAAGTTCAATCCCAAAGACAAGCCCTTATAAGCTACCTGTGTATTAAACCCACCTTGAACATTCGGGAAGGCGTCTCCAATAATGGTTTCGTTTGCATTATTGTAATTGTAAGTTGCTCCTCTGCCATTGAGTATAAAATCGCCTGCAGTTGGATCGCCTGGTTCATTTACATAAAACATATTAACCCCATTGGTACGATCTACACCGGCATATTCATAACCATAGAAAGCTAATGTTGAAGCTCCTTCTCTATAAATGTATTGGGCTCTTTGATCGACATTATCATACCAGATGATATCTGAACCTTCACTTAATTTTTTAACAGTTGACTTCACAAAGGAAGCATTCGCACTTGCGCTCCATACAAAACCTTTACTATCAATAATATTACCTCCAAGCTGTAATTCGATACCATGAGTGTTTATTGACC
>JBARDR010000160.1:0-4821 GCA_049795335.1 Gelidibacter sp.
GCCAGTGACCGAGCATTGAAAAAGATAGTCGAACTAAATCGGCCTTTTCAGCGGATTAAAAAATGCTGAACGATTTAAGTCTCTTAGGATTGTTGCTCCAATGCTTCCCAAAATTCATAAGCGCGACGTAAATGAGGTATCACAATAGTGCCGCCAACCAACGTCGCAATTCCAAGCGCTTCATTAATTTCGGCCTTTGTGAGACCATGCTTATAGCTTGTTTCCAAATGGTAGGCAATGCAATCATCACATCGCAACACCGCAGATGCTACCAAGCCTAACAATTCTTTTGTTTTGACATCCAGTGCACCTTCCGCGTAAGCGTTGGTATCTAAATTAAAAATACGTTTAATGATTTTATTGTTGTCATCACCCAAAATTTTTTCATTCATTTTGGTGCGGTAATCATTAAATTCTTTGACAATATCAGACATGTTTTTTGATTTTATTTCCCTCTTTTCGGGATTGGTTTCTAACTACAATGGCAGAAATATAAATACTTACTTGATATAATATGAGTATAGGAATCGCTACAATAACTTGACTTGCGACATCTGGTGGGGTGATGATTGCCGAAATGATAAGAATGATCACTAAAGCATATTTTCTGTATTTTTTAAGCATTTGAGGATTAACGATTCCGATTTTGGTTAAAAAATAGATAATAATGGGCAATTCAAATATCAAACCTGATGCAATTGATGCCGAGCGCACTAGACTGATATATGAACTGATATCAAATTGGTTGCTGACTTCACTACTTACTGAATAGGTTCCCAAAAAGTTAATGGAGAGCGGAGTGATGACGTAATAGCCAAATAACACGCCTAAAAAGAATAGTAAAGACGAAACAATGATGAAGCCACGTGAACTATTACGTTCGTTTTCCAATAATCCTGGACTTATAAATTTCCATAATTGATAAATTATGTACGGGAATGCGATAATAAAACCTGAATAAATAGACGTCCATATGTCAGCTGAAAATTGGCCTCCCATGGTTCTACTTTGAATGGTAAACGGAAATTCATCGGCGCAAAATGTAGAATCGACATTTAAAAAGGTGGATAACTTACATAGGTATTTGTAAGTAGGAAAATCCATGCTTTTCGGCCCAAAAATAATGACGTCAAAGATCCATCTGGAAAAGATGAATGCCCCAGTTCCGGCAATAACGATGCTTAAAGTGATCCTGATTAAGTGCCAACGTAAATCTTCAAGATGATCCAAAAAGGACATCTCATTGGAGGTTTTTTTTGCCATTAGATGATGCCTTCTTTGATAAGATCGTGGATATGTACTACACCCGCATAGTTACCTTCGTTTTCTACTAAAAGTTGAGAAATGCCATTGGTCTCCATAAGCTCTTTCGCGTCAACAGCCATGGCATTGTCATCAATCCGTTTGGGATTTGAACTCATAATGTCTTTTGCGGTTAAGTGGATAAAAGAATCGCTCTTAGAAAGCATTCGTCTTAAATCGCCGTCTGTTATGATGCCGACAACTTTATCATCTTCTACCACCGCGGTAACGCCCAACATTTTTTCTGAAATTTCAACAATGACCTGTTTGACATTTGTATTTAAACCTACTTGGGGCTTTTTATTCATGGATGATAAGTCGCTCACGCGCATATATAAACGTTTGCCTAAAGCTCCTCCCGGATGATATTTTGCAAAATCCTTGCTTGAGAATCCTCTTAAATCCACCAGGCAAATAGCAAGAGCATCGCCCATGACCAATTGTGCCGTGGTGCTGGTGGTAGGTGCCAAGTTATTAGGACAGGCTTCCTGCTCCACATAAGTGTTTAAAACATAATCTGCTTGTTGGCCTAAAAAAGAGGTAATATTTCCGGTAATGGCAATCATTTTATTTTTGGCATTCTTTATTAAGGGTACCAAAACTTTTATTTCGGGGGTATTACCACTTTTAGAAATGCAAATGACCACATCATCCTGCAAAATAAGCCCTAAATCGCCATGAATGGCATCGGCCGCATGCATAAAAACGGCTGGTGTGCCTGTTGAATTTAAAGTAGCAACGATTTTATTCGCAATAATGGCACTTTTTCCAATGCCTGTAATAATCACTCTGCCCTTTGATTTGTAGATGAGTTCGACGGTACTTGCAAAGTCATCCGTCAATAGGTTGGCAAGGTTGGAGATGGCTGAACTTTCTAAGTCAATGGTTTTTTTGGCAGTATTTAAAATGGAATTCTTAATATTCAAAATTTATTGATTTTTGGGTTTGATGCATGTAAAGAATTTTAGTATCTTTAATCCTATGCAAATGTATATAAAATACTAATAGGGATTAATGGGTAAAGAAGAAATTGACTTACATGCAGAACTAAAAAAATACTTTGGATTTTCCAAATTCAAAGGTCTTCAGGAAAGCGTTATAAAGAGTTTAGTAAAAGGAGAAAATACTTTCGTAATTATGCCAACAGGTGGCGGAAAGTCATTGTGTTATCAATTGCCTGCATTAATTGAGGAGGGTACAGCCATAATTGTATCACCGTTAATTGCACTTATGAAAAATCAGGTGGATGCCATTAGAGCGGTGTCCCAACATCATGGCGTTGCCCATGTACTGAATTCGTCATTGAACAAAACCGAAATTAAACAGGTTAAGGAGGATATTAAAAGTGGGATTACAAAACTGCTTTATGTGGCTCCGGAGTCCTTGACCAAGGAAGAGAATGTTGAATTTTTACGATCGGTAAAAATCTCTTTTATGGCCGTCGATGAGGCCCATTGTATCAGTGAATGGGGGCACGATTTTAGACCTGAATACCGAAATCTGAGACATATTATAAAGCGTATTGGTGACAATATTCCTATTATAGGATTGACGGCCACTGCAACTCCTAAAGTTCAGGAAGATATTCTGAAAAGCTTGGACATTACTGATGCCAATACCTTTAAGGCCTCCTTTAACAGGCCTAATCTATATTATGAGGTGCGTCCAAAGACCAAAGCCGTAGATTCTGACATCATCCGATTTGTCAAACAAAATGAAGGAAAATCAGGTATTATCTACTGTTTGAGTCGTAAACGTGTTGAAGAATTAGCGCAGGTTCTTCAGGTTAATGGCATTAAGGCGGTACCATATCATGCCGGATTGGATGCGAAAACCAGGGTCAAACATCAAGATATGTTTTTGATGGAAGATGTGGATGTGGTTGTCGCTACGATTGCATTCGGAATGGGGATTGATAAGCCCGATGTGCGTTTTGTGATTCATCATGATATTCCAAAAAGTATAGAAAGTTATTATCAGGAAACTGGACGTGCAGGACGCGATGGTGGCGAAGGCCATTGCTTGGCGTTTTATGCATACAAGGACATTGAGAAATTAGAGAAATTCATGTCAGGAAAACCTGTGGCTGAACAGGAAATAGGGCATGCCTTATTACAAGAAGTGGTTGCCTTTGCGGAAAGCTCCATGTCTAGACGAAAATTCATCCTTCATTATTTTGGTGAAGAATTTGATAACGAAACTGGCCATGGTGGCGATATGGACGACAATGTCCGTTTTCCTAAAAAACAGCACGAAGCACAGGAGGATGTTGTGATTTTATTGGATACGGTAGCCCAAACGAATGATAAATATAAATCAAAGGATTTAGTCCATGTGATCACCGGAAAATCGAACGCCTTGATTGTGTCGCATAAAACAGATACGATGCCGTTTTTTGGGATTGGACAACATGAGGATAAACGTTACTGGATGGCAATGATCCGTCAGGTTTTAGTGGCTGGAATGCTGAAAAAAGATATTGAAACTTATGGTGTTTTGCGATTAACTGAAAGTGGTCGGGATTTCTTAAAATCACCACACTCTTTTATGATGTCAGAAGATCATGTGTTTGATGATTCTACAGATGACAGCATCATAACGGCTGCAAAAGGAGAAGGTGCTGCAGCAGATGAACGTTTGATGGGCATGTTGAAGGATTTAAGAAAGCGTAATGCCAAAAAATTAGGTGTGCCGCCGTTTGTAATTTTTCAAGATCCTTCATTGGAAGACATGGCTCTGAAATACCCCATTACTTTAGATGAATTGAGCAATGTGCATGGTGTAGGGGATGGAAAGGCCAAAAAATATGGCAAAGATTTCATTGCGCTGATTGCCGAATATGTGGAGGAAAATGATATCATTAGGCCCGATGATTTGGTCGTTAAAAGCACCGGAATAAACTCCGCGTTAAAGCTTTATATCATTCAGAATATTGACCGAAAATTGCCTTTAGATGATATTGCATCCGCTAAGGGAATGAATATGAAAGATTTCATAAAGGAATTGGAGGCGATTGTCTTTTCGGGAACCAAATTGAATATTAATTACTGGATCGATGATATTTTAGATGAGGAGCAGCAAGAAGAAATCCATGATTATTTTATGGAATCAAAAACCGATAAAATTGATGTTGCAATAGATGTCTTTGATGGCGATTATGATGATGAAGAATTGCGATTATACCGCATTAAATTTATTAGTGACGTAGCGAATTAAGTAGTCAGTTGGCAGTGTTCAGCTGGCAGTCTGCAGTCAACAGTAGTAAGTGCTTAGACTGCTGTTGCCAAGTTTATAAAAATTGATAACTGTTTTTATGAGAATGGAACGCTGACATGCTCGTCCGTTCAGATGGGTTAAGTTGATCTCAATGAGTTATTAATGTTTTTTTTGACACAGATTTCACGGATTTGTACTTATTGTTGCGTCTTATTCCACTGAGACTTGTGGAGGTTTCAGTGAGATGCACAGAGAATTTTGATTATTGGTTGTAGAGCTCTAAGACACAGATTTCAATGAGTT
>JBARDR010000161.1:0-2337 GCA_049795335.1 Gelidibacter sp.
TAGAACATGGCAGTTTACTGATCATGAAAGGAGAAATGCAGCATTTTTGGTTACATCAAATCCCAAAAACAAAAACACACGTCCGCGAACGAATCAATTTAACTTTCAGGACTTTATAAAAAATAAAGAACCGAGGTCCCTCAACCTCGGTTCTTCTAATTTGCGTTTAATATATTGCGTAGATTTAGGGTCACTAAGTCAACAACATATGCAAATATTAATTAATTAATCCATTGCACTAAAACGTTAATTTCAGTACACTTCAAATGTAAGACTATTATTTAAATCATCTGTCAAAACACATATTAAATCGATGAAATGCCTTTAAATTTAACATCTATCGACTAAAAGAAGTTTTTTAACGACCAATAGTAAGCGGAATTTATTAAAAAACCCTCAATTTGTTCATCCTATTTTTTGATAATTAAACGTTATCCTTTCAAATTAAATTACTCTCAGTATCTTCGTTTACGTAAATAGTCAAGAATATTCAAGCCATGAAAAACTTAATTCTTTTTTTTAGCCTTATCAGTGCCTTAACATTTAGTCAAGTACAAACTTATTCTGAAACTGATATTAGAATTTCAAATTGGATTGATGGAAGTTTGATTGTACCCAATTCCGGATCAGATCAACTGGCCATAATTATCGGGGACTCTGGTCCGACAAACCGGGACGGAAACCAGAACTTCCAAAAAAGCAACAATCTCAAAAAACTGGCCCTACAACTTGCAAATAAAGACATTGCGACGTTCAGATACGACAAACGTATTGTAAAGCAGATCAAAATGAATTCTCTTGATCCGAAAATAAAGTTTGATGATTTCGTGTCAGATGCTCTGGACGTCGTGAAGTATTTCAAAACCAAAAAAGAATTTAAAAACATCTACATTATTGGTCACGGTCAAGGCAGCTTAATAGGTATGCTCGCTGCAAAAGAGCATGTTGACGGTCTTATTTCATTGGCAGGTGCAGGTCAATCTATCGATGCGGTCGTTATTGATCAGGTTCAAAAAACGGCCCCTATGTTTACGGAAGATACCAAAAGAGTATTTGACATTTTAAGATCTGGACAAACAACCATGGACTTCCCTCCTGCTTTGGCTTCGGTATTCGACCTTAGCGTTCAAAAGTTTATGACGAGCTGGATGAAATATGATCCTTCAGTGGTTATAAAAGATTTAAAAATTCCAGTTCTTATCATTAATGGCACCAAAGATTTACAAGTAGAAACGGCAGAAGTGGAGCTGCTTCATAAAGCCAACGAAAAATCAGAATTGAAACTTATTGAAAAGATGAACCATGTATTGTTCATTATTGAAGGCGACGCTCAAGAAAACGCAAAATCCTACAATGATCACAATGGGAAGATTTCAGAAGAATTGGTAAAAAATATCGTCGATTTCATAAAAAAGTAAGTACTTCAATTTTTTCCATAAAAAAAGCATCTCGAAATCGAGATGCCCTTTTACTAACTAACCAACCAAAATGTAATATTAACTTCTCTAAAGGTTAACTACTCCTTTTTTGCAATGTAGAGCATAATTATTCACACTCTACTTTATCCAAATTCCGTGCCAAAATTAAATTTGACAACAAAATAATTATTCCTATTTTGCGGTTAAAACGAACCAACCATGACCAATTTTTGTAAAATTTTATTTTTTTTAGGATTAATTATCGGGACTTCCGTTTCAGTAAATGCTCAAACCTTAAGCATTGATAACGCAAGCGACAATTATTCTGAAAGTTTTGACATTCCTGTATCCATTGATTCCATTAGTTTCAACAGTTTCCAGATCAAACTTTCCACTGTTGATCCTTCGCTCATTATTAATCAAGTCATCCTGAACAAAAAGTTTTCAAAGGGCGCTTTGGAATTTTCTTCAAGCGGTTCAATTTATACCATTGGCTATAGAAGTGATGCACCGATTACAATTTCCAAAAAGGAAAAGCTCTTCGATTTAAAATTAAATACCACCAGTCGGTTTTCAGAAGTGAACTTGATTGCTGTTAAGGAAACCAATTTTTATAAACACGCCGAACTGCTGTCTGTAACCCCAAAAGTGCACCCAACAACCGTTAATCAATTTGTTCTTTTTAAAAATGACGCCATCGTCTTTGGAATATTAATGCTTGCGCTAGGTTTTGTGTTTTTTACAGAATCAAAAAAAGACGGTTTTTGGCCAAAATTTTACAAGTACGTTCCAGGACTTTTAATGTGCTATATGATTCCGGCTATTTTTAACTCGCTCGGATTGATTTCTGCAGATGTTTCAGAAACCTATTATATCTCCAGTCGTTATCTTTTGCCTGCTTCCTTAGTTCTATTGACCA
>JBARDR010000162.1:0-1631 GCA_049795335.1 Gelidibacter sp.
GTCATGGCCTGTAAATTCGCATAATAAATCGCAAACCTCTCCGGCTAAAGGATTTTGAGGGCCAACCTCATAACCGTTATCTATTTGTTTGTGAAGTGCCTTGGTTATAAAATCAGGTTGATGGCCAAACAAACATGATCCAAAACCATTTAAAGTATCAATATATTCGTTCCCATCGATATCCCAAAGTCGATTGCCTGAGGACCGCTCCACCACAAGTGGGTAAACAAGTTCTTTGGTGAGCGGTTTAAATCCTGAAACCACCCTAGGATCGGCCATATGCGCGCGGTGCTTTTGTGCATAGGCCTTACTGGCCGCTGTTTTTTTGTTGTACGATGTTGTTAGTTCTTGTAAGAATGCCTGCTGTTGTGTATTAATTTCTGTCGCTTGTCGCTCTATTTTTGGAGAGGCGCCAAAAGGTTTTTTATGCTCTTTTATTTCGTCTTCAGAACGTGTTTCAGACGATGAATTACTTTTTGGTGGGACTTCAACCCTGGTGGATTGTTGAGTTGATGCGGGAGAGTGTTGATCTGCCGCTGCACTTGGATTATTGCCTTGTAATAATTCCAACTGTTTTCCTAATAACTGCAACTGTTGAGCAATAAGATCAATTGCTGAAGTATTATTGCTATAAGTCACAACGTTGGAAGCTCGAACAGGAGCTGATACATGATGAGCTACCGTATTTTGAATTGGTATATGTACAGAAGGAGCGGCAGGTGTTTGCGCATAAACCTCTTTCGGCAAAACGGTATCTAAATGTTCTGCTAATAAATTAGGTGTGCTCAATTCGTCATTTAATTGACGGAAGGTTATGGGCGTATTGAAGTCATTTCGGCAAGTGATAGCCATTTGCGTCAAAACGAGCGAATCAAGTCCAAGTTCAAGAAAATTATGGTTTTGATCAGACGACTCTATTTCAATTCCGGAAGTATTCAAGATGATATCTGATATTTTTTCCAGAAGTTTTATTTTTCTACTTGGTTGTGCAACGGTATCCATTTGATGTTGAGGTTGTATGGGTTGATGGTTGTTGATGGTTGTTGATTGGTAATGCTTTAAGGTTGCTATTTCTGTTTTTGGTGCATCCACCCAGCAAAGTTTACGGTCAAATACGTAGGCTGGTAAACATACTTTTTGTCGGGATTGTTCTTTGTAAAATGCTTGCCAATCAGGTTCTATGCCTTTCAACCAAAGTTGACCTAAAGCAGATAAAACCGTGTAATACGAATTTTCATCGTCATTCGGAGCAGCCAAACTTGCAATTGAGGGAGCTGATTTCGATTTCTTTTTTTGTTGGGATAAAGTCGTCAAGGCACGACCAGGTCCGACTTCAAGTAAAATGATATCTTCTAAATCTAGCACTGTCTCCATGGCGTCCGAAAAGCGAACGGTGGCACGTAAATGATTTGTCCAATAGTTGGGATCGGTAGCTTCTGCATCGCTCATCCATGTTCCGGTTACTGTTGAAACAATAGGTAGGCGAGGGATGCTTAACGTTACTCTTTTTACTTCAGCTTCAAATTCCTCTAAAACAGGATCCATCATATTGGAATGGAACGCATGACTCGTGAGTAGTAATCGGTTTGGAATTTCTTTTTCTTCTAGAGCTTTTACGAACTCTATAATGG
>JBARDR010000163.1:0-3656 GCA_049795335.1 Gelidibacter sp.
GGCGGCGATTGGTACGGTAACCCAACCTCTTTGCCAAACTTGATTGCCTATTGCAATTCCAATATCAACACCAAAATAAATCCCAAACCACAAACGGTAGAGCCCGACAGTCCTGATATTTTTCAATACCCCTTCCTGCATATGACAGGGCACGGCAATGTGTTTTTTAGTGAGAATGATATTGAAAACTTAAGGAATTACCTCTTTTCTGGGGGATTCTTGCATATCGATGACAATTATGGCATGCAGCCTTATCTCGTGAAGGAGCTCAAAAAGGTTTTTCCGAACAAGGAGTTGGTCGAATTACCCAAAACACATCCCATTTTTAGTTCCTTCTTCAAATTTCCAGAGGGATTACCTAAAATTCACGAGCACGACGGCAAAAGACCTCAAGCCTTTGGCATTTTTGAAAACGGCCGATTGATTCTCCTATTTACTTATGAAACCGATCTAGGAAATGGCTGGGAAGATGAAGAAGTCCACAATGACCCTTTTGAAGTTCGGGAAAAAGCGTTGAAAATGGGCGCGAATATTATTAAGTATGTTTTTGAAAACTAGAAATAGCGAAAAAGAGAATAGAATATAGATGATAGACTTGAAGATGGGAAACATAAATTAACCTCATATTGGACGTGCTCAAATACGTAAACACGCTCTGCGAGCGAGTCAAAAACAAGATAACCTTGATGTCCTTCTAAATCAAACATCAACAATCCAATCGTTCCCAAAGCATCCTAGTTACTTCAAAAATCTTTAATCAACAATCTACCAATTTAAAAAACATCCGATTACTTCAAAAAATCAACAATCGTTAATCACATGCAACTCACTCATTACAATTCTAATTTTACCCAGCGAAAATTCCCCATCACTTTGGTATGTGAAAACGTGACTAATGCAGCCAACGTTGGAAGTCTCTTCAGAACTGCAGATGCTTTTGGAATTGAAAAACTAATCTTTTGTGGCAGTCCTATTCCTTTGGGCAGAAAGATGACAAAAACCTCCAGAAGCACGCAGAAATATGTTGATTTTGAATGGTTTGAAACTGCTGAAACGGTTTTAAACCAGCTCAAAGTTTCGGGTTATCAGATTATTGCCTTGGAGATTGCGAGCACCAGTAAATCGCTGTCTCAGATGGAGTTTTCATTGGCTCAACCCATAGCACTCCTGATCGGGGATGAGAATTTTGGAATATCTGAAGGCTGTTTAGAATTGTCTGATCATATTGTTCATATCGATATGTTTGGTCAAAACAGCAGTATGAACGTCGTTCAGGCGGCCAGTATCGTACTTTATGAAATGACCAAGCAGCTCTTATATTAAGTGGTTTTTCTTTTAAAGCACATATTTTTGGTTAGGGTTAATTTTTCTAGTTACCACCTCCTAAATTTGAGTATATTTAAAAAATGAATCCGAAAATTATTTCTAAAGGAATACTACAAGCCTTAGCCTTTATATGCGGCATTGTCTTGCTGCTTTTTTTTCTCTATAAAATTAAGTCGTTAATACTATATTTGTTTATTGCCGGCGTGATCTCGCTTATTTTCAGGCCATTTGTTTACTTCTTAAAGTGCAAACTCCGATTAAACAAAAATCTGTCTTCAGCCATTACGCTCTTGTTAATAGGGGGCATATTTTCGTTAATATTATGGCTTTTTGTTCCCATTATCTTAGAGCAAAGTAAAAACATATCAGAAATTGATTTCGAAAAAGTGAAAACCGATCTGAATGAACTCAATATTCAGGCAAGCGAATATCTTGGTATGGAGAAAATCAATATCATTGAGGCTTTTAAACGGACGGAATTTGCGCGAAACTTTGACTCTGAGATTGTGGTGAGTTTTATTGATGTTTTTGTCAATAATATAGGCTCTTTTTTTATTGGAACTTTCTCGGTCTTGTTCATTTCATTCTTCCTTTTGAAGGATGAACGCATGATGACCAAAGCAGTGACTGTTTTTGCAAACGAAGGTGAAGAACGTCGTTTTTTGAGGGTTTTGGAAAAGGTAAAAGAACTGCTGTCACGTTATTTTATCGGACTCATGATTCAGACCACTGTCATCGCGATAATTTATTTCATTTTATTGTTGAATTTGGATATCAAAAATGCGCTGGCCATAGCCATTATTTGTGCAGCGCTCAACGTTGTTCCTTACTTGGGGCCACTCCTAGGAGGTGCGGTTTTAGTGTTAGTTGTAGTATCCAATAATTTAGGAGCCGATTTTTCAGCAGATCTAGTGCCGCTTCTTTTCAAAGTTCTTATTGGTGTATCGATTGCGCAATTGATCGATAATTTCATTTCACAACCGGTTATCTTTAGCCAGAGCGTGCGCTCCCACCCTTTGGAAGTATTTATTGTGATCATCATTGGAGGCTTGCTTCTTAATATTCCTGGGATGATTCTTGCCGTGCCTGTTTATACCACGATCAAAGTGATTTCAAAGGAGTTTCTGTCCGAATATAAAATTGTAAAGCAATTGACCAAGAACCTTTAAGTTGGTTTTGGTATTTTCGCGGTAAATTATAGATCATGAATTCTGCTATTTTACATCCTGATGTTCAAGATTACATCAACCACAATCTTAAATCGGATCCTACGGCGTTGATTCTAAAAGGTGTTCCTTTTGAGGAGGTGTCGGTCGCAGAAGTAGTGGAGCAGATTGAGACTAAAAGCAGATGCGAAAAAAAATTACCCACATGGTTCCAACAGCCCAATATTTATTATCCCCACAAACTTAATATTGAACAAACTTCTTCAGAAGTTACCGCGGCGTATAAGTCCGGTTTGATTTCCGGAAAATCACTCATTGATTTGACAGGCGGCTTTGGTGTGGATGCCTTTTATTTTGCCAAATCCTTTGAAGAAGTAACGCATTGCGAATTAAATGTCAGTCTCAGCACAATGGTAAAACATAATTTTGTGGCGTTAAAAGTGAGCAACATTGAAACCTGCGCTACAGATGGTTTAGAACAGCTTCAAAGCTCATCAAAAACATACGATTGGATTTATGTTGATCCCTCGCGGCGCCACGAAAGCAAAGGGAAAGTGTTCTTTTTAAAAGATTGTTTACCCAATATTCCTGAACATTTAGAATTGATATGGTCACGGTCCAAAAACATCCTCATAAAGACCTCGCCTTTATTGGATATCACTTTAGGCATCAGTGAACTGCAATGTGTAAAATCCATTCACATTGTTGCTGTTAACAACGAGGTCAAAGAATTATTATGGACTTTAGAAGGGGGTTTTTATGGCCAGATCGCCCTCAAAACAACCAATATAAAGAATAATAATTCTGAAGATTTTGAGTTTTTTATGGCTGATGAATCTCAAATGGAAGCCAGTTATAGCGAACCACTCGCCTACTTGTATGAACCAAATTCGGCCATTATGAAATCGGGTGGTTTTAATGCGTTAACTGCGGCTTATAAAGTCAGTAAACTTCACAAGCATTCGCATTTATATACGCGTAATGATTTGATAGAATTCCCCGGGAGAGCATTTAAAATCATCAAAACGATCCCTTATAATAAGAAAGCACTTAAAAAGCTTGCTATCAAAAAAGCGAATATTACCACGCGTAATTTTCCTGAACCGGTTCAGAGTATTCGTCAATCATTAAAAATTAAGGACGGTGGCGAGCACTATCTTTTCT
>JBARDR010000164.1:0-1941 GCA_049795335.1 Gelidibacter sp.
GTTATATCGTGCTGAAAGCGAAAAACCATTGTCAAATTTATAACCTGCTCCTAGTGCCAAGTTGGTATCAAAATTTTTGATCACAGAATCATCTGGATCTACTTCAACCGTGCCTCCGCCCGCTCCAGACTCATAGTCAACTTCTTCCTTTACTTTAAATCCAAATTGTGGACCTGCTTCTGCATAAAGACCTTTTACAATATATACTTTAGCCATTAAAGGAACTTGAATATAATCCAATTTATATTCAGCCTTATCATTCAAATTAAAGCCTTGACCAGAATACAAAACCTCTGGTTGAAAAGAGAAGCGCTCACTAATTGGGATTTCCAAAAATAATCCCAAATGGAAACTCGTTCTGGAATCGAGATCTCCCACATCATCTCCTGTAATGTTAGAAAGATTGACACCACCTTTTACCCCAAACTGCGTTGTTGAGTTGTCTGATTGCGCGTAAATGGAAGTAGCGCTTATAATAGTCACTAATGTTGCTAAAAATAATTTTTTCATAATGAATGTTTTTAAGTTTTAATAAGTTATACTTTGATATACGTTAAGAAACGCCTTACAAGATTTCATCTTAACAGAGTTTAACTTTGAAAATCTATTTTTAACATTTCTTTAAAACTTTAATTTTTGAGCAAAAAAAAACCGGAGCCAGGCTTCGGTTTTATTAATAAATAGCATGATTGAGTTAGAACATATAACCAACTCCAATATGTAAAGTATTGTAACTTGCCTTCATGTCGCTTCCTCCGTCATTTATGCGATTGGTTAATTCAAAACCATACCGCGCTTCTATAAAGAAGTTTTCGTTAATCTTGTAATTCGCACCAAAAGTAAGATCAATACCAAGTGAATTCATACCATCAGGCATGTCTTCGAATGAAAGATTAGCTTGAGGACCTGCTAAAATCCCAAACTCCTCTGTCACCTTAAATTTCGCTAATATTGGGATGTATAAAAAATTTGTTTCTGAAGCGTTTGCATACAATACTTCTGGTTGAATATTAAATTTTTCAGAAATTGTAAAGTCGGCGACACCTCCTATAAAAAACCCAGATTCGCTTTGTGATGCAGATATACCCATTACCTTAGCTTTTGCGGTAATATTCGTATATCCAGCCATAACTCCAAATTTTGATTGGGCATTAACATTTGCCAATCCAAAAACTGCAATTGCAGTAATTAACATTAATTTTTTCATGATTTATTGGTTTTTAAAATTGATAACCCCAAACTAAATACTTTTTTTCCATATAAGTACTATCAACATTAAGTATTATCATCCAAGCACTAAACTGAATCCTAGCACTATAAATAAAACATTTAGCAATAATTTCAATGTATAAACCGGATGCGATTTAAAAAATACCTTATTATTTTGCATTTTAATTTCGAACGATTTAATATTAAAAACCTTATTATTGCTCATCCTAAAAAACAGACCCACTCTGTGATTTAGATATAGTTTGAATTGAAAACTTACGACTAATGAAATGGCAAACTGCTCTCCATGATTATCAACTCTATTTGAAGATTGAACGTGGTTTATCTCAAAATTCCATCGCCAATTACGCTTTCGATATTAAGAAACTCATTAAATTTTTAGAGGAAAATGAAATGATTATCTCTCCAATTGAGATTGAGCATACCGCCTTACAACAGTTCATTTATGAAACCTCTAAAAAAGTAAATGCCAGATCTCAAGCGCGTATCATCTCAGGCTTGCGAAGTTTTTTTGGATATTTAGTCTTTGAAGATTATATAAAAATCAACCCTTTAGATCATATTGAATCACCAAAAATCGGACAGAAACTCCCAGACACCTTAAGTCTTACGGAAATAGACAAACTCATTGAAGCAGTCGAACTGACCAAAGAATATAACGGCGTCCGAATTGGAGAGCGCGATCGCACCATTTTGGAAACACTGTACAGT
>JBARDR010000165.1:0-4805 GCA_049795335.1 Gelidibacter sp.
GCTATGACGCTTCCGACAAAAGGCACATTGAAAAGGCCCGAAAATTGACAGAAAAAATTGATAAGCACGTCACGGATTTGGTCTATCAAATTGTTCGTTCAGGGAAAAAACCAATTATTGTGGGCGGCGGTCATAACAATGCTTATGGTAATTTAAAAGGGGCTTCCTTGGCTTTTAAAAAACCGATGAATGCGGTCAATTTTGATGCGCATTCTGATTTTAGACGTGAGGAAGGTCGCCATAGTGGCAATGGCTTTAGTTATGCTTACTCTGAAGGTTTTTTAAGGAAGTATTTTATTTTTGGTCTGCATGAAAATTATACATCTGACCATATTTTTAAAACCTTGGACAGATTTAAAGCACTGCAATACAATACTTTTGAATCCTTAATCATCAGAAAGGATAAAAAATTCAAAACCGAATTAGAACGCGCTGCCAAACATGTGGCCGACAAGCCTTTTGGTATTGAGGTCGATTGTGATGCCATTTCGTTAATTCCAAGCAGTGCTATGACCCCTAGCGGTTTTAGCGTTAAAAAGGCCAGATCTTTCGTTAGTTATTTTGGAAAACAGAACACTGCGATCTATCTGCATATTTGCGAAGCCGCTCCAACGCCAGAAACTGAGACTATTGTAGGAAAACTGATTACCTATTTGATTACCGATTTTATGAGAGCTAATCAATTAAATGATGATGGAAAATAGACAATACAAAATCGATTTATGGTTATTTATAGGAAGCATCACTGTATTGCTTTATATTTTAATAATGAATCTCATGTTTGTAAAAAACTGGAGCAATGATTCCTTTAAAGCACTTTTGGAATGGATCACGATTCCTATTTTTATCATGGGCGCTATTATTCCCGTGATGGTCATTTTTAGATTTATTTCAAAAAAAACAGAAAGTAGAAGCTTAGCCATCTTGAGCTTGCTTTTCGGATTATTAACAGCCGTTTTAATTGGCTATACAACCTTAGTGTAATGATTGAAATTATTCCTTTTGAGAAAAAGTACGCCCATGATTTTTACACACTGAATGTCGAATGGTTAAAGACTTTCTTTTATGTCGAACCTTTTGACGAAGAAGTATTGAACAAACCGGAAAATTATATCATTGATAAAGGCGGTCATATTTTTTATGCCAAACTCGATGACGAAATTATAGGAACAGTAGCCCTAATGCCTACTGCAGAATCTAACGTTTCTGAACTCTCTAAGATGGCCGTTTCCCCAAAACATAGAGGATTTAAAATAGGACAGCAACTGATACAATATTGCATTGATTTCGCGAAAACGAATCATTATAAGTCGCTCCTACTCTATTCCAATACAAAATTAGAAAATGCCATCTATATTTATAAAAAATATGGTTTTGTTGAAATTCCATTAGAAAAAAATACACCTTACAAACGCAGTGATATTAAGATGGTTCTTGATTTAGAAAGCTGATGAAGAATTCTAGAATATTGAGATATTTTAGAAAATCCCAACAAAAACTCCAGTCGCTAAACTGGAGTTTTTAATTTATAATTTTTGTTGAGCTATCTACGCTACTACGCTCAATGTCTCTTCAATTTCAACTTGGTTAGTGAGCGCAGTTGAACTATCAGTATCCGCTTCAAATTGATTGGAAGTATTCTTATCGCCGTCGGCTTTTAATGCATTATCGCCAGTGAAGAAGGTTTTGTGGTCATCGCCAAGATTTGATCCTGCCATTCTCTGATGTTTTACGCAAGCAACACCTTTCCGGATTTCCTGACGTTGTACACCTCTTACATAAGCCAACATGCCTTCGTCTCCAAAGTAACCTTCGGTTAAATCGTTCATATGAAGTGCCGTTGTATGATAGGTTGGTAGTGTAATCAAATGATGAAAAACACCCGCTTCTCTTGCACTATCTCTCTGGAAGGTTTTAATTTTCTGATCGGCCCGATAGCATAATTCTGAAGCATCATATTCAGCATTCATTAAATTATTCCGATCATAACCGGTCATGTTTTCTCCTTCGGCAAGCATTTCATCATAAGCCTGATTACGGAAATTTAAGGTCCAGTTGAAAGACGGCGAATTATTATAAACCAATTTTGCATTTGGCACCGCTTCCCTAATTCTGTTGACCATATGGGCAATTTGCTTCACATTTGGAGTTGGCGTTTCAATCCATAGTAAGTCGGCGCCATTTTGAAGACTGGTAATGCAATCCAACACCACACGATCAATATTAGAGCCTTCTTTAAATTGATATAAACCATTGGACAAACGCACAGGACGCACTAATTTTCCATCTCTTTTAAGAAACACATCATCTTCCTTAGCATTTTTAATATCAATTTCTTCAGCTTCAACAAAAGCTAAATATTGTGAAGCTAAATCTCCAGGTTCATTGCTCACTGGCAATTTTTGAGTCAGACTTGCGCCTTCAGAATCTGTTCTTGCAACAATAATTCCGTCCTCAACTCCCAATTCTAAAAAGGCATAGCGGATGGCATTCAGTTTAGCAATAAAATCTTCGTGCGGCACCGTCACTTTTCCATCTTGATGCCCACATTGTTTCGCATCAGAAACTTGATTTTCAATTTGAATCGCACAAGCGCCCGCTTCAATCATTTTCTTGGTCAATAAATAGGTAGCTTCTTCATTCCCAAAACCTGCGTCTATATCTGCAATAATTGGAACGATGTGGGTTTCAAAATTGTCGATTTGATCTTGGACATCTTCGCCGTTTTCAAGTCTTCCGAATAAATCATTGAGCTCGATAGCATCGGCTTGCCGTAAAAAATCATAGATTTCTTTTATCAAAGCAGGAACAACTGTTTTTTCATGCATCGATTGATCAGGCAATGGTCCAAATTCTGAACGTAACGCCGCAACCATCCAACCTGATAGATACAAGTATTTTTTATTGGTTGTTTTGTGATGCTTTTTAACCGCAATCATATTTTGCTGAGCCACAAAACCATGCCAGCAACCTAAAGACTGTGTGTAACTTGAAGCATCTGCATCATACTCCGCCATATCCTTTCTCATAATTGCTGCGGTATATTTAGCAATATCCAATCCTGTTTTAAAACGGTTTTGAGTAATCATTCGCGCTGCGTTTTCAGGGTTTATGGCATGCCAAGTGTTGCCATACTTTGCTTTAAGGTTTCTTACAGTCTCTACCGCAGAACTGTAATTACTTTGTGCTAAATTTTTCATAGTTTTGTGTTTGATTATTAAAGTTTTTATAGATTTTGGTAATTACGTCTCGTACACTATTCCCGTAGTTGCGAGACATTTTTTTTATAGGTATTGATAGGCTGGTACGGTCAAAAACTCTTCGAATTCCTTATTGGTTACCAAGGTGTTGAACAACTCTATCGCTATTTTGAATTTTGTGGTTTTCATGTCTACTTTTCCAAATTCTTTGATTAGTTTTTCAACTTCATCATCAAAAATAGTATCGTAAAGCGCTCTTGTGAATTTTCGTCCGTCTTCCAAAAGGACTTCATTCTTAAGCCATTGCCAAACTTGAGTTCTTGAAATTTCTGCGGTTGCCGCATCTTCCATCAAATTATATAAGGCTACGGCACCGTGACCTCTTAACCAGGCCTCAGTATATAAAATTCCGACGTTGATGTTTTTCCTCACGCCTTCTTCAGTTACGGTACCTAGTGGAAGTTCTACCAAATCTTCTTTCGTAATGATAACATCATCTCTGTTTATGTGAAACTGATTGGCCGTTGGCATATGTTTGTCAAATTCGCTCATCGCAACTGCTACCAAATCAGGATGTGCCACCCAAGTACCATCGTGACCATTTTTGACTTCGCGTTCCTTATCTAACCGGACTTTTTCTAAGGCAGCATTATTCGCCTCTGGATTGTTCCTGATTGGAATTTGAGCGGCCATCCCACCAATGGCATGGATCCTGCGTTTATGGCAACGTTGGATGACTAATTTTGAATACGCCGCCATAAACGGTGTGGTCATGGTTACTTGATCTCGATTTGGGACCACAAAATTGTCATGATTTCTAAATTTCTTGATATACGAGAAAATATAATCCCAACGGCCACAGTTTAATCCGACAATATGATTTTTAAGCTCATAGATAATTTCATCCAACTGAAAACTTGCGGTAATGGTTTCAATCAAAACTGTGGCTTTAAAGGTTCCGAGGGACACTTCCATATAATTTTCTGCGAAAGCAAAAACTTGATTCCACCAGCGCGCTTCCGTATAATGTTCCAATTTTGGCAGATAGAAATACGGCGCGGAATTGCTTGCTAGTAAAGTTGTGGTATTATGAAAAACATACAATCCAAAGTCAACCAAACTACCGCACATCTCTTCTTTATTGACCAGCATATGACGCTCATTGAGATGTAAACCTCTTGGCCGCACCACTAAAACTGCAGTTTCGTCATTCAACTTATAGGATTTACCCCGTTGAGTATCATAAAGAGCAATGGTTTTATTATTGGCATCAATAAGGTTTTGTTGCCCTTCAATCGTATTTGCCCAGGTGGGTGCATTACTGTCTTCCAAATCGGCCATAAAAGTTTTAGCTCCAGAATTCAGCGCATTAATGACCATTTTTCGGTCAACTGGACCGGTAATCTCTACACGTCTATCTAATAAATCCTTCGGAATTGCTCCCGCTACCCAATTCCCTTCTCTGATGCTTTTAGTTTCAGCAGGGAAATCCGGAGATGCGCCTTTATCAAATAGCTTTTGTTGTTTTTCTCTAGCAGTTAGTAAGTCAAGACGCTCTTGATTAAACTTTTCGTGTAATACCGACAAAAACTCTAGGGCTTCATC
>JBARDR010000166.1:0-2134 GCA_049795335.1 Gelidibacter sp.
CAATAATAGGCAACATTGTAATTAAGATGATTATGAAATTGAGTTAGCCTATTACTCAAGTTATAAGTATCATAGGTTGTTATTGGTGAATTTTCATAAGAATCATCAATATTAAGTTTGTTAAATGCCGTTCGATTAGCCATCATAAAAGGGTCCAAACCTTTATTAATAGTATTAGAAAATTTAAATTCCTCGATTGGGATATTACTGCGACTACTACGATACACCTCATCCAACAATACCGTATTATTCTTCACTTTGAAACTTTGAATGATACCTCCATTTGTTTTTTTATTTCCATTTTCATCCCTAACAAAATTAACCGATTCAATAGGTGTGTTTTGTATATTCAAAGTCCTCATTGAATTCATAATGCCGGCATCCTGAAAATCTTTTGGATACATCAGATAGGTTCCACTATAACCATTTTCAGAATCTGATCGCTCATGCATAGATATCTGATTATGATCATAGTTACCATAAACATAGCGATCCTGTACAGAAATCGAATCATTCCCAAAATATTGGGTCACTGTGTTGGAAATAAGCTTTATCCAGTTGGAAGAAACAATTCCAAAAAAAGGGATCTAAAACGTATCTAAGTAGTCCTGTATATCATCGTGATCAAATTCACAAACAAAAATGCCCGCGGTCCCCTTGCCTATCGGAAATTCCTGATCGCGCATTATGTCATATAAATTCTCTTCTATCAGAACCGGATTATTGAATGCATCTAACACGGTCCGCTTTTTTAGTAATCCCCTGAGATAACTCCTTGATATTGATAAGGAGTTTCTATGAAATACTTTATCAGGGAAAGATGCAGCAGATGTAAACTCATATTTAGTAACACCAATATCTGTATCACCTTCTTGCTTTACAGTAACTTCTCTATATCCAATATGGCTCCCACTTTCCGAAATTGAAATATCGCTATGTCCAGATCTAACAAGATACTGGCAATCAGCTAAACTAGTTGGCCCACCAAAGGCGGCTCCTGAAAGCGTCACAACTTTGTTATGCAATTCACTACGTTCATAGTTAGGAAACCCAGTCAAAACTCCACTCGAACGATTTGGATCAGCAGATAGCGTATATTGAAAAGTTTTTATGGCTTGAATACTCAGGTCGCTATCTTTTTCAACAATTTTCTTTACTCTGTGTCCACCGGCTTCTTGGTTTATTTTATAAATAAAATTGCCCGTCGCATCTTTTGATGGGACTTTATAATCGATTGAAATGAAAGATGAAAAACCAACATCAGTAGCGTCCACTTCTATAACGTAAGTACCCGGCTGTAATGTCAGTCTTCTTTCCCCATTGAGATTGGAACCCATCAACTCAAAAATTGGTGGGTGATCTATAAATAAGGTACGTAATCTTACAATTCCGCCATCAAAAGTAAGAGGGTAATTATTCGATTTAACATCATAGCTAAGGGTGACCTCCTGTTCAACACCTATAGTAATAGGTTTGGACTTTTTGGCCATGGTAGACGGATTGCTTTTGACCGTTGAAATGGATTCGTTCGCTTCTGAAAAAATTTGCTTGGGAGGGTTATCCGTGTTAGTAATGGCACCATATTCATGGGGCTCATATTCATATTCAACACGGCCTTTGGTGGGCAGAACAATGGACTTCATCAGTCCTAATTTGGATTTTTCCGAATTTGGATCCCGGTTAGCTAAGGCCTTGTTGAATATATGGTTCCATGGACTGTCATCGATCTTTTTGGGAATCAGATTCGTATTACCATGACCATTAAAATACCCCCAATGATCTATTGAGAATTCTGTATAGGACGGTAAAGAGGAAATGTTCTCGTCATAATAATTAAACTCGTATTTTTTCGGACTGGCTCCAGAATTACCAAATTCCTTTATTGCCTTTAAAATAAGTCGACCAGAATTATAATGGGCATTCCCTAAATATCCATAATCAAATACATGCGTGTTTTTACCCCAATCATTAAGATCTTTTATGGTTATACTATCAAGTCTTTTTTCAAAATCCATGGAATTCAAATCACTTCTTGTAGTTGTAGCATAAAGATCGACCTGTTCTTTTGAGGTAGTTATTGAAGTTAGCTTACCTTCCGATACACTGCTGTAACTTGTAATATCAGTATTGTAAA
>JBARDR010000167.1:0-4169 GCA_049795335.1 Gelidibacter sp.
ATTATCCACAGACAAAAAAACCGTTTTCCACAAAAGGACAACAAAAGGAATTTGGCAAAACCTCTATCAATTCCCATTATTGGAAACAGAGCAGAAACTAAAGATGGCCGACTTTAAAAAGCATGCTTTTATACAGTCTTTATTTAAGGACGCTCCCTTTGAATTTAGTCTATATAATAGTAAGGACATTGTGCACAAACTTTCGCATCAGCATTTGCACACCAAATTCTGGATCGTTGAAGTTGATAATCTTCCCCAAAAAGGAATTCCTATTGCAGAAATAAAGACCTATCCAACGCCTATTTTGATTAGTAAGTTTATTGATGAATTCTTCGTGTAAATTGTGATTTAAAACTATTACGCAGTATTTGTTACGCAAAGTTTCACAAAGAAAAAATCAAGTTGCGCAAAGACGTTTCTGATGACAAATTCAAACGGCAACAAATAATAACTCATATATTTTTATTACTTTTAAATAAGTCATTGCAAATGGTTAAATTTGCATCTAAATTTCAAATAAATTATGTCCGGTACTTTAAATAAAGTCATGTTAATTGGTCACTTGGGAGATGATGTGAAAATGCACTATTTTGATGAGAAAAACTGCGTTGGTCGATTTCCTTTGGCCACCAATGAGACTTATACAAGTAAGCAAACCAATGAACGCATTAGCAATACCGAATGGCATAATATCGTAGTACGCAACAAAGCCGCCGAAATTTGTGAGAAATATTTGAGCAAAGGCGACAAAGTGTATATAGAAGGTCGTATCAAAACAAGAAAATGGACTGACGATAAGGGTATTGAGCGTTATTCCACAGAAATACAATGTACAGATTTCACGTTTTTGACTACAAAAAATGAAAATCAGGACAACCTTTCAAAACCAGAACAATCGGCATCAAATCCAAATACCAATAGTGCCGAACCTGAGCAACATGATGATTTACCTTTTTAAAAAAATCTAACTAATCCCTTTTGTATTGGACCCTGAACCCACGCAATTACTAATATTTCTATCTTCGGATAACGTCTCATTAATTATAGGAGTTATATCTATATGTGTATTACTTACCTGCTCTGCGCTTATCTCAGGTGCTGAAGTAGCTTTTTTCTCACTAACTCGTTCTGACATTGACAATGGTTTACAGCAAAAATCAACTGCATTCCAAATTATTTCAAAACTTCTAGAACGTCCTAAAAAACTTTTGGCCACCATTCTCGTTGCAAATAACTTCATCAACATCGCTACAGTATTGCTCTTTGCAACCATAAGTAAATCGGCGTTTGAAGGGCGAAATATGATTGTTAACATTTTCCAGTTCAAATTGGACCTTGCTTTTATCTTTGACGTTGTAGTTGCCACATTTTTAATTTTACTCTTCGGAGAAATCCTCCCAAAGATTTACGCCAACAGAAACCGAATCCAATTCGCAATGTTCATGGCACAACCCATTAAAGTCTTGGATGTTATATTTTCGCCAATAAGTTTGCCTATGCGTTCCATGACAGTTGGTATTCACAATAAGTTGGGAAAACAAAAATCCAATATCAGTGTGGATCAACTGTCTCAAGCTTTAGAACTCACTAGCGCGCATGAGACGACCATGGAAGAACATAAAATCCTGCAAGGGATTGTGTCCTTCGGAAACACAGACACTAAACAGGTTATGCGTCCTCGAATTGACATTTTCGCTTTGTCGAACGATATGAAATATTCTGAAATCATCCCAGAAGTTATCAAAAATGGGTATTCAAGAATTCCTGTTTACAAGGAAACCATTGACAATGTGGTTGGCATATTATATGTTAAAGATCTTCTTCCTTATATTGATCGAAAACAATTTGATTGGACCGCCTTGTTGCGCGATCCATTTTTTGTACCAGAAAACAAAAAACTGGACGACTTAATGGCGGAATTCCAAGAGAAAAAAGTGCACTTAGCAGTTGTAGTTGATGAGTATGGTGGCACTTCCGGATTGGTATCTTTGGAAGATGTTATTGAAGAAATTGTAGGTGATATCAGTGATGAGTTTGATGATGATGATTTGATGTTTACCAAAATTGATGATTACAACTATTCATTTGATGGCAAAACCACCTTAAAGGAATTTTACAAAATCCTGAATCTTGAAGATGACTCTGACTTTGAAAACCATAAAGGCGAGGCCGAAACCATTGCGGGTTTTGTTTTAGAAATTTCAGGGGTTTTCCCAAGACGCAATAGTAAAATAAATTTCAAAAATTACGTTTTCACTATTGAAGCTTTAGATAAAAAGCGCATCAAACAAGTGAAATTTACTATTTTAAAATGATAAAATTTAAAGTTTCAGCCCTCGCATTAATCATTACCCTCTGCTTCTCGTGCGGCGAAGATCCTGTTCCTAAACCAAAAGGTTTTTTACGACTGGATTATCCACCAGCGGAATATATAGAAACAAATACCGATTTGCCTTTCACTTTCGAAAAAAACAGCCTAGCACCGCAGATCAGAAAGGTCAAAATAGACGATAAAAATCGTTCATTTGGTCTCAACATTGACTACCCGTCCTTAAAAGGCACTATTTACCTGACCTACATTAAGGTTACCGAAGACAACCTCATTCCATTGATTAGAGATTCGCAAAACCTGACTCAAGAACATACTCTAAAAGCAGATGTGATTGAAGGCGATTTTTATGAAAACAAGGACCATCGCGTTTATGGTATGTTTTACGAAATTGGTGGCAATGCCGCATCACAATCGCAGTTTTATGTTACCGATAGTGTCAATCATTTCTTAAATGGGTCGCTTTATTTTTACGCGAAGCCCAATTATGATTCTATTTTACCCGCGGCGGACTATTTAAAAAAGGATATCAAACACATCATGGAAACCCTAAAATGGAAATGAAATGGTTAAAACTTTTTATGTTAAAGCGAAAAACGGCAATTTTCCAGCAAATGGAAAAAGTTTAAACCGTTACAATAAGCCTCTGCTATTTTTGTAAATTACAATAATCATTATATTTGCTAAACTTTTCAACACAACACATGAAATGAGCTTTCTAAAAATCTTAATCCCAAAGAGAAAGATTAATGGCGAATAGCAGGTGACCATTGAAAAACAATAAGTATACACACATGAAACGAGCATGCTAAACATTTTAACACCAAAGACAACAATTAATGGCGAATAGCATGTGTCCATTGAAAAACTATAAGTATAATCACATGAAATACAAAAGAATTCTCCTCAAACTATCTGGCGAAGCATTAATGGGAGATCGTCAATATGGAATTGACCCACAACGATTAGCCGAATATGCTGAAGACATCAAAACCATTACCGAACTAGGTGTTGAAGTGGCCATCGTTATTGGCGGTGGAAACATTTTTAGAGGAGTTGCAGGAGCCAGCAATGGCATGGACCGCGTACAAGGTGATCATATGGGCATGTTGGCAACAGTTATCAACGGGTTGGCATTACAAAGCGCTCTTGAAGATGCAGGGATGCCAACACGACTGCAATCTGCAGTTCATATCAACCAAGTAGCAGAACCTTTTATCAGAAGAAAAGCAATGCGTCACCTAGAAAAAGGACGTGTGGTTATTTTTGGTGGTGGTACAGGAAATCCGTATTTCACGACCGATTCAGCAGCTGTTTTAAGAGCTATCGAAATAGAAGCTGATGTTATTTTAAAAGGGACTCGCGTTGACGGCATTTACAATGTAGATCCTGAAAAGGATATTACCGCAGTCAAGTTTGACCATATTACCTTTGATGATGTGTTGCGCCAAGGACTCAAAGTAATGGATACCACAGCTTTTACGCTCAGTCAGGAAAATGAATTGCCAATTATAGTTTTTGACATGAACAAAAGAGGCAATCTTTTAAAAGTGATTTCTGGAGAAAAAATCGGAACCACAGTTAATCTATAAATCAAAACTTGCCATTTGGCTCATTTTTTTGGATGGTTTTAGAAATAAAAATTTTTAACGATGAACGAAGACATTAAATTTATATTAGATAGTACAAAAGAAGCCATGGATAATGCCCTCAAGCATCTTGAAAAGCAATTTGGAAATATTAGAGCGGGCAAAGCGAGCCCGGCAATGTTAGGCAGCGTTATGGTCAACTATTATGGTGCTCAAACGCCATTAACCCAAATTGCCAACATAAATACCCC
>JBARDR010000168.1:0-3976 GCA_049795335.1 Gelidibacter sp.
TTGAAAAAGAAGTGTTTTTTAAACCGAAATATTTAGATCCCTTCATCCAACATAAAGAATGCGAACTTTATAATCCAGAAACCTCGCGCAATACGGCCAGACGCTTATCGACCATTGGCGCTTACAAATATGTGAATATCCTGTATACGGAAATGGACAGTTTGACCACAGACAGTTTAGGTCTTCTGGAAGCCAACATCCATCTGTCTCCTTTAAACAAAAGTGCTTTTCGTGCCGAATTGCAAGTGGTTACCAAATCAAACAGCTTTTCAGGCCCTGCTTTAGCCTTAACTTATAGCAACCGCAACGTTTTTGGTGGCGGAGAAACGTATAACACTACTTTAAAAGTTGGTTATGAAGCCCAACTTGGTGGCGGAAAAAGCACAGGAAAAAGCAGTTTAGAGTTAGGCTTAAAGAATGAATTGATTTTCCCGCGTGTTCTTTTTCCTATCAAAATTAATGATGATTTCTTCAAGTATTCCATTCCAAAAACCAAGACGTCCATTAGCCTTGACTATCTTGACCGGACACAACTGTACACTTTGCTTTCGGGGACAGCCCTATTTGGATACTCGTGGGATGCCAACAGATATGTGACCCATCAAATCAATCCGATTTCCGTGAGCTATACTGATCTCAGGAAAACCACTCCTGAATTTGAACAGATCCTTGAAGACAATCCATTTCTTAAACGCAGTTTTGAACAACAATTTATTTCTGGCCTCAATTATTCATTTACTTATAACGAGATGATTGATGGGCAAAAAGCACACCAAATGTATGTGAATTTCGCCTTGGACGTGGCCGGAAACTCCATCAGTCTATTCGCGAAGAAGCAAGAAGCGGGCGCTCCAAAAACAGTCCTTGGTTCGGAATACGCACAATATGCTAAAGCAGATCTTGATTTTCATTACCACTTTAATTTTGGCAAACAGCAAACTATCTCAGCCCGTTTATTTGCTGGCTATGGCTTGGCTTATGGCAACTCTGATGTGATTCCTTTCGTGAAACAGTATTATGCCGGCGGACCTTATAGCGTTCGCGCCTTCAAAATCCGCTCTTTAGGCCCAGGCACTTATAATGCCGATGAAGACGTAAATAACCCCAATCGACAAAACTTCGATAAGACAGGAAACATCCGGTTGGAAGCTAATCTTGAATACCGATTCCCCATTTATTCATTTTTTAAAGGCGCCATTTTTGCGGATGCCGGAAACATTTGGAACTCTAAAGAAAACCCAACCTTTGGGGGCAAGGACAAATTTACTAGCAATTTCATAAACGAATTGGGCATGGGCGCTGGTGTTGGACTTCGTGTGGACATTCAAAGTTTTGTGATCCGTTTTGATTTGGCCGCTCCCTTCCATGACCCCTCACTTACAAAAAAACAGCGTTTCAATTTTGACATAACCAATCCTATTTTGAATTTCGCAATTGGGTATCCGTTTTAATAGCGCCGAAAATTCATTATCTTAGCGTGTTTGATCAATTCCTCAAAATTTAGCAGGAATGAACCACTGACTTAAACATAAAAAAGCAAAAATGAGTACAGAAAATAAAAACAAATTCATGCTCGAGGCCGTCACTGCTGCTCTGAAGGGTATGCAAAATAACGAAGGCGGTCCGTTTGGTTGTGTGATTGTCAAAGACGGAAAAATCGTAGGACGTGGTAATAACAAAGTGACTTCCAACAATGACCCAACGGCACATGCCGAAATCATGGCCATCCGTGATGCTTGTCAAAACCTAAACACATTCCAATTGGAAGGCTGTGAAATTTACACATCTTGCGAACCTTGTCCAATGTGTTTTGGCGCTATTTATTGGGCAAGACCAGACAAAGTATATTATGGTTGCAGTCAAAAAGATGCTGCCGCCATTAACTTTGATGACGAATTCATCTACAAGGAAATCGAATTGCCTTATGAAAAAAGAAGCATTCCGTTTGAACAATTGGCGCGAGATATTGCCTTGGACCCGTTTCAAAAATGGAGCGAGAAAGAAGACAAAACGGAATATTGATTTATACTTCGAATTCGTATATTTAATACCAGCATTGTCCGACAACATAACATAGACAACTGCGTTGATAGATTATAGACCTATTCCGTAAAACACTGAAGACATAAGGCTCATATTTTTTTTAGCAGGACCACATTAATTTAATATTTCAAAGGTGTAATCATTTTTGATTTTCTTCGACCAAAAACTAACTTTTAACTTTTTTATAAGTTGAACTAACACTCTAAAATACTATGCAAAAAACCTATTACGATCCCGCGGATCTCAAGAAATTTGGAAAAATATCAGAATGGAATGAAGAACTGGGCAGCAAATTTTTTGATTATTACAATTCAGTCTTTAAGGAAGGCGCCTTATCAGAGCGGGAAAAATCGTTGATTGCACTGGCCGTATCGCATACCATCCAATGCCCCTATTGCATTGACGCCTATACTGGCGATGGTTTGAAGCGTGGTATTACCAAAGAAGAAATGATGGAAGCCCTTCATGTGGCTGCAGCTATTCGCGGCGGTGCATCCTTAGTGCATGGCGTGCAAATGATGAACAAAGTGAATAAATTAGAAATGTGAGCAGGCTGTTGATTTTGTGAAACAAAATCTTACAGATCGCTCATCCCGATATTTCATCGGGATCTGTTGAACAAAAGCACGAAGCCGCAATCTCGAATAACGAAGTTTGAAGCATCCATAAAGACAAAGTTTGAAATATTAAAATCTCAAACTTGAAACCTTATATTTAAACAAATCAATGATTAAGTCCCTACATAACCGCGATAGCGAATTAGCAAACAGTAAAAGGCAACTCGAAATTTTATCGAATGGTATTTTCCAGAATGGCGATTTACCAAAGTTCAAAGATAAAATTGCCGAAACCGGACAGTTTCCGCTAACCGCCAAAAAACTTGAGATTCTGCAAATTAATGTAGGTTATATGTGCAATCAAGTTTGCGAGCACTGCCATGTGGATGCTGGTCCAGACCGAAAGGAAACAATGACCCGAGAAACCATGCTGCAGTGCTTGGAAGTCATTAAAAACACAGGTGCACATACCTTGGATTTAACAGGGGGCGCGCCAGAAATGAATCCAGATTTTCGATGGTTTGTGGAGGAAGCCTCTAAAGTTGGCGTCAAGGATTTTATCGTGCGTTCAAATCTGACAATTATCAGAGCCAATAAAAAATATTACGATCTCCCTGAGTTTTTCAAAAAACACAACATCCATGTTATTTCCTCAATGCCACATTGGACCAAAGGGAAAACTGACAAACAACGTGGCGCTGGAGTTTTTGACAAATCCATAAGTGCATTACACGAATTAAACGCTGTCGGTTATGGGATGCCAGATAGTAATTTGCGATTGGATTTGGTTTATAATCCATCTGGAGCATTTTTACCAGGCAATCAAGCGAGCATGGAAAAGGACTTTAAAAAAGCCTTAAAAGATGATTTCGGAATCCAATTTCACAATTTATTTACCATTACCAATTTGCCCATCGCTCGATTTTTGGATTACTTAATTGCTTCCGAAAATTATGAAGATTATATGTATGCGCTCGTCGAAGCTTACAATCCCACTACTGTAAAAAATGTGATGTGCACCAATACCCTATCCATTTCTTGGGACGGCTATCTCTACGACTGCGATTTCAATCAAATGCTAAATTTGCCCGTAAACAGCAAAGTCAAACATATTTCCGACTATAACGAACAACTTTTAGAAGGCCGAACCATCATGATCTCACAACATTGTTATGGGTGTACGGCTGGTGCCGGAAGTAGCTGTCAAGGGAGCGTCACTTAGTTTCGGGTTTCAGGTTCAGGTTTAACCTTGGCCCTAGCCGAAGTACATATTTCATTTTCAAATTCGATTTCAATTTCCCCAGATTTTAAATCATTTTTCCCGAACTTTGAATATTGAAACACTAAACCTTGAATTTTCAAGAATGGGTATACTT
>JBARDR010000169.1:0-2915 GCA_049795335.1 Gelidibacter sp.
ATTATGAATAGCATCATTATCAAATACTTGAAAATACAATTCGTAAGTAATTCCTTCTTCAAGATGTAAATTATTAGGGAATGCGCTTATAAATTCTTCAAAATTAGAAAGGGTAATAGGAATTAACTCTGTCTTCTTATCCTCTTCACTATCCTTAGGATAATACACCAATTGTAATTTACTTAAACCATAATCATCGCTAGCCTGTCCATAAAAATACAAGCTTTGGTTATCAATTGTATCTCGTTCAACTTTTATATGAAGTTCAGGATACGCATCTTTGATGACCTCAATAGTATAGGGCAAGTTTTCATAATCTTTCAGCTTTTGATTACTCGTCGAAATTATGTAATCCATTCTGGAATACAAGCGTTTTGAAGTTTCAAAATTCCCCTTGTTTTTATTATCAAAAACAACGGTATCCTTTCCATACATAATAACTTGGTCGGTTTCACGGGTATTGATTTTCCATGTAATGGTCGTGCCTTCAGGAATAGTTACATTTCCCGTACTCTTTAAAACCTCTTCCACTCTATTTGTGTAAGCTGGGTAATACAAAATTATTTCGAAATTGACTAAGGTTGGCACTTTGACTACATTTAATTGATAAGATTTGGAGACTACTTTATTAGCCGAAAGTGTGAAAGATATGCCGTCATTTAACCGAGGAAACACAAATTCAAAAGCTCCGGGATTCGTTTGTCTCAAAAAATAAGTTTCTCCCGCATAATGTATTTGTGCGTTTTCGGGCACAATAGTTCCAACTGTTTTAACCATCAACTTAAAGTCCTTGTTTTCTAAGACATCAAGCTTCTCATTGATTACAAAAAACTCAAAAGGTGCTGGCGGTTCATACGCCGTTCTATAATTAACAACCCGTTCATAGCTGTCACTAAACCAATTAAAATGTCCGGTAATAAAGGTGAGCAGTAAAATTAAAATGGGAATGGCAGCATACTTTAAGTACTTAACATTCTTTCTAAAATTGATCGCCATTTTAAAGGGAACCGGTTGCAATTCGGCAGATTTCTGTTCAATACTAGCCAATAATAATTCCGATTGATCAGAACTTTTCTGAAGTTGAAGCACATTCAGCAACCTGTCATTGACCTCAGGAAAATGTTTACCTATAATCATTGATGCTTCGATATAATCGATTCCCTTTTGAAGCTTGAACAATTTGGTCAACGGCCAAATAATAAATCGACCGAATAAAGCCAATTCCACCAGAACAAAAAGCCAAAACAAAATCGTTCGTGTGGTTGGACTTAACCACAAAACATATTCGATAAAAAGTGTGGCTAATAAATACAACAAGCCAATGGCAAAAAATAAAATAGCACCTTTGAGCAAATCATTGGTATAATACCGTTTTATAAATTGTTCGAGCTTGGTCTGTATGGTTTTGAAGTTGTCCATGAATGATTGGGAAGAAATATATTCAACCTACTAAATTACAAATTTATTTTATAGCACAATTTTCTAAATTTATAAGATTGTGTTAATTAGGCGCCAGCAAGAAAGATTTTGATAATAAATAAATTAAATGTCCACCACATGTTGATAAGTAAATTTATTTAGGTCTTTTTCCACGTTCTTTTTTCAATGTTGTAGCATCTGTTCTATCTTTGTAATCTTAAATCAAATAAAATGACTAATAACGTTCGCGTTCGTTTTGCACCAAGTCCGACAGGACCTTTACATATTGGCGGTCTCCGCACTGCACTTTTCAACTACTTATTTGCCAAAAAACATAATGGAACATTTGTTCTTCGCATTGAAGATACGGACCAAAACCGTTATGTCGAAGGTGCCGAAAAGTATATTATTGACGCTTTAAATTGGTGCAATATCCCTTATGATGAAGGTCCTAATAAGAACGAGAAATTCGGACCTTATAGACAGAGTGAACGCAAACATTTGTATCAAGAATATGCCGAACTATTGATCGCTTCTGGCAATGCATATTACGCGTTTGATACTGCCGATAGTTTGGATCATCATCGAAAAGAGCATGAAGCCGAAGGAAAAACCTTTATTTACAATTGGCATAACCGACAGCTGTTGCTCAATTCATTGTCGCTTTCAAAAGAAGAAACACAAGCTAAGTTGAATGCTGGCGATGAATATGTCATCCGTTTTAAGTCCCCAGAAAACCAAACTTTGAATCTGACAGATATTGTTAGAGGTAATATTGCGATTGACACGAATATTTTAGACGATAAAGTTTTATTTAAAAGTGATGGTATGCCAACCTATCATTTGGCAAACATTGTAGATGACCATTTAATGGAAATTACCCACGTGATTCGTGGTGAAGAATGGTTGCCTTCACTAGCCTTGCATTACCTATTATATGATGCTTTTGGTTGGGATAAACCTCAATTTGCGCATTTACCCCTACTTCTTAAACCAACTGGAAAAGGTAAACTTAGCAAGCGTGATGGTGATAAATTAGGCTTTCCCGTATTTCCTTTAGAATGGCAAGATCCTGAAACTAATGATATTTCCAGTGGATATAGAGAAGCTGGGTATTTCCCAGATGCTTTGGTCAACTTTTTGGCGTTTTTAGGATGGAATCCAGGTACCGAACAAGAGCTGTTTACTTTAGAAGAATTAGTTGACGCTTTTGACTTGGAACGTGTTCATAAGTCTGGCGCTCGTTTTGATCCTGATAAAATAAAATGGTTCAATCATCAATACATGCAAATGCAATATGATGATGATCTTGCCGAAGCTTTTAAAGACGTGCAACCGGAATTAGTTGATATCGATGTCAATTATGTGGCCATGGCCGTTGGAATGATTAAAGAACGCGCCAGTTTTATATCTGAATTTTGGGCCTTATCATCGTTCTTTTTTGAAGCTCCAAAAAGCTATGATGAGAAATCATTTTCTAAAATCATGACTAATGA
>JBARDR010000170.1:0-3576 GCA_049795335.1 Gelidibacter sp.
TATGAAGATGAACTCGATTCAGAGATTCAAGTAGAAATATTTAAGCAGATGGTAATCGATGAAAAAATTTTTGACTATCAGGAAATAGAAAGCTATCTATTAAAGCACCACGATTGGCTATAAATTAGTTTAACTTAGCGTCATTCCTAACAGGGGTTACTGATAAAGAGCCGGCTTGACGCGGTGGCGGATTTCCAAGACACTAAACTTCCTGCGAAGAACTGAACTTTAAATTTACTGCACAAAACCCATGTTTGTGTACAGGTGTTGTTGAGCGTTCGGCACTCTTTTGCGTCTATCTTTCAGCATCCGCTAAACATAAGCTTTTGCAAGCTTTGTTTTTTGTGGGCTACTTGTACCTTGACGGCAATGTGTGTGGCTTTTGAAAGATCATACTGAAAAGTCAAATTGGTAGACCCCGTCACCAAGTAGTGAAACTTGTATATCAGTTCTTCCATACCTTTCTAAATGATGCCTTCTAACAGGTTGTCCTAATGGCACACCTATCCTTGTTCTAATGTATTCTCCAAGCTCTGCTTTGGAAGGAAACGAACTAATTTGCTTAGGATAAATCATACCGTTAACTGGTTGTGAACCTTCTAAAAGTCCTTCCATTGTAATGCCATCATCCCAAATGATTTCTATTGAGTCATTATGTCTCTGCATTCGGCCACGATTATCAGTATGCTGTGGATTCATTTGTTTTGGTTGAAACAAGTGAGGATAATCTCTGATGTGTTGCGTTCTTAATGCAATATATGCGTCATTTAGTGTAGTATGATTGTTTGGGTTTTGTCCCCAGTTTAAACCAGCTGCATTTTGAACTTCTCCATCTCTACCAAGTAAAGACATACTACAAAACTCAGCATTTATAATAGATTTTACAATTCTTTCAGTTCCAATTTCTAAACAAGATATTGAATTATTAAGTACGTGCTGAATGTATGCGTTTAAAGGTCTGAAAGTATCAAAAGTTGTTTCAGCCAAAACTTCTCTAAATGGTGTAGTCAATCCGTTTACTGAAAAATTTGCAGAGCCTACCAAAGCGTGAATAATTTCACCACGTCTTCGCCAAGCATAACATTTTGAATGAACTGGCAATTGAGAATAAAAAATGTTTAATTTAGAAACACTTCCTTGAATAGAGATAAGAGAATTATGCAAAGTTGGTTTTATACCTTCTGAACCGTACATTCCATAAATCACAGTCGAATTAAATGGTAATTCTTCAAGTCTAGCAACAGGTTTCGGTCCTAAATATCCAGATAAGACTATAAGCTCATCTGTATCGTGCATTTGATGTCTGTGAAAAATTAATTCTTCTAAGTCTTCAGTATAGAGCATATATTCTAAAAAGAGTTTGTAAATTCATTTTTAAAAAGTCCTGATTTCAATGTTGGGTCTTCTGTTTTATTTTCGAAAATCTCAAGAATTATTTCAGCAATGATTTTTGAAAATGCTGGAGGAACTGCATTTCCAATCATTTTGTACTGGTCGCCTCTTGAACCTAAAAACTCAAAATCATCTTCAAAGGTTTGCAGTCTTGCAGCTTCTCGTACAGTTATTGAACGGGCTTGGCTTGGATCAGGGTGGATATGACGTAAACCATCTTTGTATAAATGAGCAGGAATTGTATTGCTCGGCTTATTCTCCCTAATAACGTGGTATTTATGAAAATTTGAATCCTTCCCTGTTTTTTGTTTGTATAATTTTATAAGCGCCTTAGTTGATGTGTACATTTCCCTTCCGCTCTTAATGTCTTCAGCAAGTAATTTAAAAATATCAATATCTCTATCACTATGCATTCTTGGCTCGTGATTCTTCGGAAGAAGAACTCCATTCAGTTTTACTGAATGAGAATGTTTTAGATTGTTTGGGTCTGGAAATATTTTTGGCAAATCCTCAAAAGCAGATTTTGAATTTAATGGTTCTAAACTGGCTTTTGATTTCATTTTCAGGTAAAACGAATTGATTTCACTACTACTGTCTTTAGCTTTAGGCACTCCAAAAATTATTACTCGTTTTCTTTTTTGAGGAACATTGTAATACGAAGTGTCAAAAAGTGCATTGCTTCTTAAATTGTCTGTGATGTCATATCCAATTTCATTGAACGCCTTTTTTATTCTATTTATAATCGAAATTCCGCCCGGTTTTGCGGATAAAATACCTTCAACATTCTCAAAAACAAATGCTTTGGGCTTATAACAATTGACGATTTTTACATAACTTTCAAATAGGAAATTACGATAATCATCTTGCATTCCATTTTCATCTCTAACTCTTCCTGCAATGGAATAAGCTTGGCAAGGTGGCCCTCCAACAATTAAATCAACATTATTTGCACCAACTAATTTGTCAAGACCAACACTTGAACCATAAATGGAATCATTAAAACCGTTGATTAATTCTTCTGTTCGCTGAATATCAAAATGAAGAATGTTGTTCTTATTCAAATCATAACCCCATTTTTTTTTAAGTCGATTTTTAAGTGTTTCAACGGTTGGAAATTCCCAATCAACAGCGGCCAAAGTATTGTAGTTTCCTGTTTGAATAAATCCATCCGTTAATCCACCGCAACCTGCAAATAGGTCTATTACATTAATCTTCATCTTTCAAATAGTTTATGAGCTGAGTACCAAGAACTTTTCCTAGCAATGGGGGAACAGCATTGCCTACTTGACGATATTGTTGTGTTTTGTTTCCTAAAAATATAAACTCGTCTGGAAACGATTGTAATCTTGCATTTTCTCTAACACTAGGAACCCTGTTCCATTTGTAATGAAAATGATTTCGATGTCCAGTGTCAATTGTTTTTGAAGGTCTTTTGCTATGGTATCGTGTCCAAGCTTCGTTGAATTTTCGAGAATCCCCCACGCCAACAGGTAAGTCTTTATGATTTCCACCTTCTGGAACTTGTGAAATGACATTAATTACGTGTTCAGTATGCTGTGTTCCCATATGATTTCTTAAAACCTTATTACCATTCCGCATCGTTTTCTGATATTCGCTGAATGCGTTTTTGTCATAAAGTAATTCTTCATTACCTAAATCGTTTACTAAATTAGGCAGGTCGCCAATGGCATCTTTGCAACCAATATATTCTTCTGGTTTGTGAGTTGGTTCTGGAAATTCAAATGTTCCTAATTCTTTTTTAATAGCAACAAAGAATACGCGCTTTCTAATTTGTGGAACACCATAATCCGGTGCATACAAAAGCTTAGGATTGCAGTTATATCCCATTTCCTCACATAGTTCTATTATTTCCTTTTTAGCCTTTCCTTTATATAAGGTAAGTAATCCCGGAACATTTTCTATTATGATAGCCTTAGGATTTACTCTTTTTGCAAGCTTAAAAACAGCATTAAAGAGAGTATTTCTTTCGTCATCTTCATTTCTCGCTCCCGTCAAAGAAAAACCTTGACAAGGCGGCCCAGCGATAATAACGTCAACTTCATTTTTTCCTGTTGATTCCACTATTTCCTCAATTGCACTTTCTTCGTGTAAGTCCAAAAGAAGTGTTTTGGAGTTTTGATGGTTTTTTTCGAATGTTTGAAGTGCAATTTCGGTATTGTCAAC
>JBARDR010000171.1:0-11965 GCA_049795335.1 Gelidibacter sp.
GAAGTCAAGCGCTCTTCGCCAGAAGAATTATTTTGTAGTTCAACCTTATTAAAACGGCAATTGCTTGATTTTACTTTGGTAGAATTTGGCACTTCTACAGTGTTCAGCAACCAAACTATTGAATTTCATACCATACCGCAACCATCTTTTAATAAGCAATTTGATTTGCTAATTCAAAATTTAAACGACTTTCACGATAAAGGGTACACCAATTATATTGCTTGTGTAAGCGAACAGCAAGCTAAACGTTTTCATGATATTTTTGAGGATATCAATACCGAGCGCAGTAGAACCTTAGAGCATGGTATCCATTACCAAGCTATTGTTTTGTCCTTGTATCAAGGATTTATAAATCATGACAATAAAATAACTTGCTATACTGATCATCAAATTTTTGAAAGGTATCATAAATTCCATCTAAAAAACGGTTACGCAAAAAAGCAGGCGATTACCCTAAAAGAATTAACCAATCTGGATATTGGAGATTATGTCACCCATATTGATCATGGCATTGGACGTTTTGGTGGCCTTCAGAAAATTGATGTAGAAGGCAAAAAGCAAGAAGCCATCAAATTGGTTTATGGCGAACGTGATGTGTTGTATTTGAGTATTCATTCGCTGCATAAAATCACGAAGTTTAACGGAAAAGATGGCAAACCGCCGAAAATATACAAGCTTGGAAGTAACGCTTGGAAAACCTTAAAGCAAAAAACCAAAACCAGAGTTAAGGAGATTGCTTTTAATCTGATTCAGGTGTATGCCAAGCGAAAATTGGAGAAAGGCTATCAGTACAATCCTGACAGCGCGATGCAATTGGAGTTGGAAGCCTCTTTTATTTATGAAGATACACCAGACCAAAGTACTGCAACAGCCGATATAAAAATGGATATGGAAAGCGAACGTCCGATGGACCGACTGATTTGTGGCGATGTTGGTTTTGGTAAAACCGAAGTTGCGATAAGAGCCGCTTTTAAGGCCGTTGATAATGGCAAACAAGTGGCGATTTTGGTGCCCACTACCATTTTGGCCTATCAACATTTTAGAACGTTTTCAGAACGATTAAAAGATTTCCCAGTAACGGTCAGTTATTTAAACCGGTTCAGAACCGCGAAGGAAAAACGCGACACGCTTGAACGTCTTGAAAGTGGTAATTTGGATATTGTGATTGGCACGCATCAACTCGTCAATAAAAATGTAAAGTTTAAAGACTTGGGTTTATTGGTGGTTGATGAGGAGCAGAAATTTGGGGTCGCCGTTAAGGAAAAATTAAAAACATTTAAAGATAATGTGGACGTCTTGACTTTAACCGCAACGCCAATTCCAAGAACCTTGCAGTTTAGTTTGATGGCAGCGCGCGATTTATCGGTCATCACGACACCACCACCAAATCGCTATCCTATAGAAAGTCACGTGGTCCGATTTAGTGAAGAGACCATTCGGGATGCCATATCTTATGAAATTCAACGTGGCGGACAGGTGTTTTTCATCCATAATCGCATCGAAAATATTAAGGAAGTTGCAGGTTTAATCCAACGTTTGGTGCCTGATGCTAAAATCGGGATTGGCCATGGACAACTCGATGGAAAAAAATTGGAAGAGTTGATGCTTGGGTTTATGAATAACGATTTTGACGTTTTGGTAAGTACAACTATTGTGGAAAGTGGTTTGGACGTGTCGAACGCGAATACTATTTTCATCAATAATGCGAATAATTTTGGATTGAGTGATCTCCACCAAATGCGAGGTCGTGTAGGAAGAAGCAATAAGAAAGCCTTCTGTTACTTTATCACACCTGATTATTCAGAAATGACCGATGATGCACGAAAACGTATGACCGCCTTGGAACAATTTACCGAGTTGGGCAGTGGCTTCAACATTGCCATGAAAGATTTGGAAATTAGAGGTGCTGGTGATTTGTTGGGTGGTGAACAAAGCGGATTTATCAATGATATCGGCTTTGATACCTATCAGAAAATTTTAAATGAAGCTATTGAAGAATTAAAGGAAAACGAGTTTAAGGATTTGTATCAAGACGAACATATAGAAAAGGACTATGTTAAGGATATCACGATCGATACAGACTTTGAATTGTTGTTTCCAGATGATTATGTAAATAATATTGCAGAGCGGTTAAATTTATATACCCAACTTAATGATATTAAAACTGAGGACGAACTACAAAAGTTTGAAAGTGACCTTGTGGATCGCTTTGGAGAAATGCCTAAACAGGTCATTGATTTGTTGAACAGCGTCCGTATCAAATGGGTTGCCACAAAAATTGGTTTGGAAAAAGTGGTTATGAAACAAGGTAAAATGATTGGTTATTTCATCAATGATCAGCAAAGCGCATTTTATCAAAGTGCTAGTTTTACTAAGGTGTTGCAGTTTATCCAGGCCCATCCAAACGGGGCAAAAATGAAAGAAAAGCAAACCCGAACAGGCTTGCGTTTATTGCTTACTTTTGAACATATTAAAACGGTCAAACAGGCTTTAGCAGTCTTACAGCCTATCTTGGCTTAATTGTTGAAATACAAATGACAAGGGTTTCAGACCTTTTCGGATTAGAAATAAAACAGTGTTCGTATGAAAAAAATAATTTTACTTTTGACTTTTTTGCCTTATATCGCGATGGCGCAACACGCCATTGAAGGCACTTTTTCGCCGGCAGAAGATTTTACCTATGCATTTTTGTATAAATCAAATCCTACGGGTGCCATCTATGTTGATAGAGCAAAGGTGGATGAAAATGGCCATTTTAAAATTGAATTGGACAGCAGCGATACTTCAGGGATTTACAAAATTGTTTATGGCGTGCCGCAGTCGGAGAACAACTTTGATTTGATCTATAGTGGCAAGGAAGATGTTGAGTTGACTTTTAGCCTAACTGATGGATTAGAGTTTAAGGAGTCCAATGAGAATAAGTTATGGGCATCCTACACGAACAGTATCGAAATGATCAACCACGCGATCAGTAATTTTTATGGTCAACAAAGTGATGATAAAGCCGCATTTAAGGATATTTTCAAAACTTTGGATGAAACCCAGAGTGGCTTTGAATTGGCCTCAAAAGGCACCTTAGCATCCGTCTTCATTCTAGCAAATAGGCCTTATATTCCTACAGCTTATGAAGATGTTTCGACCTATTCAAAAAACTTAAAAGACACTTATCTCAAGAGTGTCGATTTCAGTAATCAGCTTTTGCAAAGTTCAGAGTTTTTGACCGATCGCGTCATGGCCTATATTTTTGGGATGAGTGCCGATGCAACCGAGGACTTCTACAAACATCAAATTGATAATTTGGTCAATTATATTGGAGCCGATAATGCGGAGATAAAAATGGCATTATTAAAAGCTGTTTGGACCAATATGACGCAGATTGAAGAGAGCAATGTCGCCAATTATATTACAGATACTTATTTGTTAAAGCTTGCCATAAAAGCGAATGATCTTCCTTTGACCAAGGAGTTGAACATATATAAAAACACTTCAATAGGGGCTACGGCGCTAGATTTTCCCATAACATTGGATGTTAAAGGCAAAAAGACAGCATCCTCCCTACACAAATTAAATTTAGCGGACAATTATCTGCTCATTTTTTGGAATAGTGGCTGCTCACATTGTTTGCAACAACTCCCTGAAATTAGAAAAACGATGGATCAGATCGATGCCAAAAAGATAAAAGTGATTGCATATGCGACCCAAGGAGAATCAGAGGATTGGGACAAAGAAATTTTAAAGTACCCTAATTTTATTCATGTGATCGATTCAGGAAGTCCCAGACGCTATATGGGAAATGAGTATGGTGTTGAAATGACCCCGACCTATTTTATCCTGGATAAGAACAAAAAAATTATTGCAAAACCAGATACCTTGGAAGAAGTGCAAACCCTATTAAATGACTTATAAAAAGAGTGTGTTTTTTGCCTTATCCAAAAATAGGAATTCGGAGTACTTGCCCTGTAAATATTTTATCAGGGTCTGTTAACATCGGTTTATTAGCGTCAAATATTAAAGGATAGCTCATTGCATTCCCGTAATACCGCTTGGCTATTTCTTTTAAAGTGTCCCCCTTAATAACGGTATAAAATTGCGCTTCAGGCTCGGCATGTTCCACGCTCATTTGGTCATCTACTGAGGCTATTCCACTGGTGTTGCCAATGAGCAGAACCACTTTCTCTTTTGTTGATTGATCATGCGCCTTTCCTAAAACCGTTGCCATGTCGTCATCAATTTGAATTTTTAAATTTTCGACATGCAATTGTAAATCTCTAATCATTTCTTCTAGTTCTTTGGTCGCACCTTCTTCTGATTTCAGTTGGTCAGTATCCATTTCTTTAGAATCTTTTTTGCTTACACCAAACACTTTTGGCCCGGCATTTTTAATAAATGAAAATAGTCCCATATTTCATTTCCGTTTTTAAACGTTAACAATGTATTTGATATGTAATTTACGACAACTCGTTGAAAACTGATTCTTGAAGTCACTAATATGCTATTAAAAAAGAACGCTCATCCGAACTAAATCAGATGAGCGTTTCTAGAAACTAAATAACCAACCAAAATTTAGCTTCTATTGTTAACCCGAGGGTTATCTATTTTTTTTGTTTTCTGCTTGCGTTTTTTCTGTACTCCAGAGGATTGAACTTTGCCATCAACAATGGATGATTTTCCTTCTACTCCTCTCATATATTCAATATACCCACGTCCAGTAAATTCATACGTAGTGCCGGAATACGAATGATACAATTTTATCCTCTGATCATTAATAACGCTCAATTCGAAAAATTCATTGTCAAAATAATCATAATCTAATGTTAATGTTTTGAGATACTTATTGCCACTAATATTTCCAACGCCATACAGACCGGTGTAGTCCCAAAAAATGTTATTGGGGTTGGAAATCTTGAAGTCTTTAGAGCTTCTGAATTCAGAATCATTGCCACCAGCCAAAAACTTTAAATAGTTTTCGTTGTCAAATTCATTCAGAGCGCCCTTTTTGCTAACATACGTTTTTTCCCAAGCTTGGTATTCCTGCAGGAAATAGTGGATATTATCGTAAAACACAAAGTCGTAATCAAATTGGGATTTTTGATATCCATGTAAAAAGTACGAGGTTTTATTAAAAGGGTTGTACAGTTCAATGGTGTTAAAATCTATCTGATACACATCGAAACTTTGATAGCCGTCAACATCATGATATACATCTAAAACCATGTCATAGGCCTCATATTCTCCCACATCAATGCCATAGCCATTGCCTTGTCCGTTTGGGCCAAAACCAACTAAATTGTTATTGGCATACAAGACGCCGTTTCTAAAAGATAGCGTAAAAGCAATCTGTAGGAACGGTGTTTCCCCATGACCAACCGTCTGATTGATATCAACATACCATAAATCATGGGAGCGCAATAATTGATTTAATGAAATTGATGGCTCTTCGTAAATGGTGTTTGTTTCACAAGAAGTGAATAGGGTTGCAACTAAGGCAAATCCAAAAAGTAATTTTATTGCTTTCATAGGTTCAGTTTTAGTTTAAAATCTTGGATTGATCTACCGGTCCGTAGTCCGATGAAATTGGCAAAACCATCTAGAATCACTATTTAAATTTCCAGATTTAAATAGCTTTTGCCTTTCTCATAATCCAATAATTTAAAGATTGTAATAGGCCGGAATTCAAAACACGTGCCAAAAAGTAAGTGTTGAAGTTTTTGAAATGCAATAAACGTGAAATTTTATGTACTTTTGAAAGTCCTAAAATTAAGATTATTTATGAGTGCACCGATAAAATATGCCGTTTTTGGATCCGGAAGTTGGGCTACGGCCATCGTGAAAATGTTATGTGAGAATCTCCAAGAAGTGGGTTGGTATATGCGTAGTGCTTACATTAAAGAGCATTTGTTAAAACAAGGGCACAACCCTAGTTACCTAAGTTCTGTTGAATTTAATACAGGGCAACTTAAGATCAGCAATGATATAAATGAGATGGCGGCATATGCTGAGGTCTTGATTTTCGTGATTCCGTCTGCTTTTATTCACGATGAATTACAGAAAATGACCGTGGATGTTAAGGATAAAATCATCGTATCAGCGGTAAAAGGCATCATGCCTGAAACGGGAAAATTAGTGGGTGAACATTTTCATGATATTTATAATGTTCCTCTTGAAAATATAGCGGTCATTTCGGGCCCTTGTCACGCAGAAGAAGTGGCTTTGGAGCGCTTGTCCTATTTAACCATTGCTTGTTCAGATGAAAGCAAAGCAAAAGACATCGCCACTAATTTGGCCAGTGATTATATTAAAACCTCTACAAGTGATGATGTCATTGGCATCGAATATGCCGTGATGCTTAAAAATATTTACGCCATTGCCGCAGGTATTGCTCATGGTTTGGGTTATGGCGATAACTTTCAGAGTGTCTTGATGAGTAATGCGATCAGAGAGATGAAGCGCTTTATCAAAAAAAGACACAAAATGAAACGCAACATCAATGATTCTGCCTATTTGGGGGATTTATTGGTTACAGGCTATTCTCTTTTTTCACGAAATAGAATGTTCGGAAATATGATAGGCAAAGGCTACACCGTTAAGTCTGCACAAATGGAAATGAACATGGTAGCTGAAGGGTATTATGCGACAAAAAGTGCCTACGATCTTATTGAAAAGAACGAACGAAAAGACAAATTGCCAATTATCAACGCAATTTATGCAATTCTTTATGAAGGAAAGGATCCTAAACGAACGTTTGAAAAATTGACGGAGAGGCTGGATTAGGGATGGCGGAAGCTTGAAGCATCGAGCGGGAAGTTTCTCTCATAGCATCTCAAAGATGCAGAGTTGTTAGATTGAAAATTTCAAAACGAAAGTACCACATTCCAATTGGGATATTTGTGCTTATTCGTGAAATGTATGCCCGAACAGATCAGTATAAGTCACAGGAAATCAGCGTCATCAGTGTTCTGTTTTAACAAAATCTCCTTCACTTTTATCAACTGCATTCCTACGAAGGCAGACATCTTAGGAATTTCACCTAAAGTTTAAATCCTACTACAAAATTTTATAATTTAACATGAGGTTCCCGCCCTGGGCAGGAACTTTTGCGTTCTATCGCACCAAGACACCTTTTGCCTGCATTAGTGGAAAATTCTGCAATGCCTTTTCATTGATCGTATTTTTTCTGAATAAATACGTCTTTTCAAACATTGCGTTCCCTTCAAAGAAAGTAACTTTAAATTCATTATTCAAAGCGAATAAATCCTCCTGCATCAACTCAATTTTTGCATAACTTTTCTTCGGAAGCACATCTAGTTTTTTCCTAAAGATAGACGTCATTTTATTTTCAGAATAACCACTGGTAACAATCAAAACGATCTCTAAATCGACATCTTTGTCATTGATGATATAGGCGTTCCAATCTTGAGTTTTATAAATGTCATTGTATTCACTGACGACGGCCACGTATACGCCTTCAACTTTTGGGATTTCGATATCTTTTTTCATATGCATTCCCCTTCAAAACTGGGATCTCATTTAATTAAGTGACAAAGTTAATGTTTTATCATTAATTACAATTTGTGATGTGCTTTGTAATAAAAAGCGAACCCAAAAAAAGACTATTTGTAACGTAGCTAATAAGGAGTGAAAAAAGAAAACCCTGAGTGGTTTTCTCAGGGTTTTCAAAAGATTAAATTAGGTGCAGATTATTTGACAATAAGTCGCTTGTTTACGGATCTTCCACCTTGCTCAAGATGCACAAAATAAACTCCACTTTCCAATATACCAGTCGGTTGGATAGCAACTTTTCCAGCTTCGAATTGTGTAGTGGTGCTGTAAATAGTTTTGCCTAGTAGGTCGGTAATTTTAAGTTTCACTTGATGCCCTTTAAATTGGCCAGTAGCAACATGAAATACAGCGCTAGATGGTGTAGGGTTCGGGTATAAATGAATGCCATAATCCATTTCATGGTTATCGATAGAAAGGGTGCCTTCTTTAACTTCAATACCAAAAGTACCGGTTTGGGAATTCATCCCAGCAACTTGTACATAATAGATTGTTCCCGCGGTTAAACCTGTCAAGACCCTTTCAGAATTATGATCTTCATCACAATAAATTTCATTGCCTAAAGTCGCCAAAGCATTGCAGTTGGTTGCAGCTTCATAAATGGCGATTTGAGTATGGCGCAAGGTGCCGCCTGAAATATCAGTGGTCAGAGTGACATTTCCGCTGTTTGGTGCCACAAAACTAAACCAAACTGTTTGCAGATTATCTGTGTCGTACCAGCAAGATCCCATCGGCTCGTCGGTTTGTACGGTTGCCCCTGCATTTGAATATTGATTACCTGTTGAGCTTGCCTCAAGAGTTAATGAGATCGCATCACAGAGGTCATCGTTGGCTAATGGAGTGGTTACATCTGAATTACAGAAGCAGTTTTCGTCCCAAATACTAGCGTTTCCATTGGTGTCTAAACAAGTTGTGCCAGGTACTACAAAACCTCCATAGGTGCCTTCGCAATCCTGAGTGCATTCGGCGAGCGTAATTCCAACGGGAATCATCAAGTTGCAATCATTATCCTCGGTGAAGGAAATATTGAATACCACAGGACCAGAATAGAAATCTACTTCAAAACTTTGTGGGCTTCCTGTAATTGGATGATTCGTTCCATTCACGGTAATGAAGCCTTGTGTTGGTGCATTTTCATAAGCCACGACAACAGTTGTGGTGTAAGCGCCAGTGCCAGGATCACAAGTGGTTGGCACATCAAAACTCACGGCAGATAGTTTACAGACCGGGATGATACAACTTGCGTCTTCCTCTATCGTTCCCGCCGCCACAGCTCTTTTGCCTGTTGCATCAATTACGGTCACGCTATAAGTTCCAGGTTTGGCTTCCAGCACAGCCCCCATAAAGCCATTGCTCCAATGATAGGCATAAGGTGCTGTGCCATTAGTAGCCTCAACGGTCAAGGTACCCAGGTCGTCATCCTGTCCTTCGCAAGCGAGCGTTCCTACTATTGAAACATTATAAGTGTTTAATCGGGTAGAAGCGAAATTGTCATTATAATCAAATTCCAATTCTGAGGAATTAATGATCTCTCCTAAAATGGTCACAGGACTTTCCATAACTGTCCAAGGTATAGAAACTGTTTCATGGCCTGAGCTGCTTGCCTGTGCACGATTCTGAGCTATGGATGTTCTTAGAGAGGTTTGCGAATCATCCTCAATAAGTACCTTAACAGGTCGTGTGCCAATCGCAATGGTGTCTCCCTTAACTGAAATATAGGAAAATAGGACTTCAGCGTCCACGTCCAATTCGCCATTGTTTGCGATAAGGGCATCGAGCGTTATCGTTTCGCCAATATCAGCTGTTTCGTTTGAAGCAGAGAAGGTGTTGAATGAGAGGTTTGCAGCTGCTCCAACCACAAATGATCGCGTCGCTTCATTATTACGTCTGTTGCGGTCGTTAATATTTTGATTTGAATCAATTATGGCGCGTGCCACTTGAAGGCCTTCAATCTCGGATGCATACGGAATAGGAACTGCGATGGTGCCAATATGGTTCTTAATCAGTCCAGGAACATTAGGCACTACGGCGTGTTGTGTATCATTGATCAATACGGTAAGATCCATGCGGTCATGAATATTGGAATATCCAATATTTTCATACGAAATATCAAAAAATATGAATTGTCCTGGTTCTGGATTTAGCAACGTCGGATTGATATATTGTGATAGGATCCTCATGTCTGGCTGATTGGCTACGGTTACTTCCTTGATCAAAACATTATTGTCTTCATTGCATTCCTCGTATTCATTATCCGGATCTGAGGTCATTCTAAAGGTATAGATGCCACTTTCGTTAAATACAAATCGGTTAGGAAGTGCAGCTCGGTAAGGACAACTAGGACATCTGTTCACATTATCAACAGTGGCGTCGCCTAACAATGCCCATCCATTAATTCCAGGACCCGCTACTTCAAAACGAATTTTCACTTCTGATGCTTGGTATAGGTGTTTGACATTTAATCCTACCGCCAATTGTGCCGATTCATTTTCATGATAAATGGTGTCCCAAAAATCATTGCCACAAAGAGGAACGGGCTCAAATTCCCAACATAGGGTATCGGATACCGAATTATTATTTCGATTGGTATCTACTTTATGATTATTAGGATCAACCGTTGCTGTAAGTGTTACGCCTAAACCTGAGTTTGTAGCCGGTGCTTGTGTACTGAATGTTACCTGTTGTCCTGGAAGGATATCTCCCTCATGAACAAGGTTATACACTTCTCCATTACTCAATGTAAATTGGAATTCCACAGGGCCTGCCGCAAGTGCATTTCCTCTGTTCCCCACGATAGCAGTATACGTCACTGTTCCCGGGACTTTAGGATCTATAGGATCCACTACTAAACCTTCACAACTTGCAGATACATATAAATCAGGCATACATTCCAGGATGTCGATATAATAGTTGGCGGTATTATTAGTTTCAGAAATTTCTAAGACGATATCAGGCACGTCACAGTTAAGTGTAAAACTATAGCGTCCGATTTGTGTGTATTCAAAAGGGATGGATACGGAACTACTAGCGCCAGGAACAATGTCTTGCAAGGTTAGGTCGGTAAATGATCTCACGTAATTTCCTTCATAATAGACGTCAATCGTGTTGGTAAATGTTCCTGTACCAATATATCCAATATTCTTTAGGCCGAAACTCGTTGCATTGATGGCACTACATACATATCGAGAAGCTATTCGTCCGCTGCCCGAAGGGGTGATATCCGCAATGCGAGGATTCACACGAATCGTACTGGTTCCGAGGTTGTTATTTTCAGATGATTCAACGACAATAAACTCCGCATCCGCAAGTCCTGTAATATAGTAAGTGCCAACGGTATCAAATTCGACCGTAAAATTGTAACTAAAAGATGCTCCAGGAGCCAGCGGCGGAACCGTAATATTTGGGATAAGAGGTAAGCCTCCTGTTTGATTCATTTCAAGAAGTGTCTCTAACTCTATTGGTGCGCATCCATCATTTTTAACCACAAGGGTCGCTGAAAATGAATCTCCTACGAGAATGCTTCCTGACGAAGGATTAATTCGTGCGCTTAAATCTGGAAGGCATGGTCCTTGAACAAGTTCCCAAGTGACTGGAGCTTCTGCTGATAATGTGAAATCGGTAACTTCTATAGGAGCGGAGTAAATCCCCGATTGTGAACCACTAGGTGTAGAGAAGGAGAAATATCCTTTTGAATTTGTATGAGTCTGTACACGACTTCCAGTTATTGGATTTGTAAAGGACACCGTGGCGCCCGCAACCGTAGAATCTTGAAGTCGAACTGCGGTATCCGTGTAATAGGCATAACCAGAGACAGAAATCTTACTAGTACTTGAAGGCAGTCTTACGACAGATGGGCTCGAAGATACTTGAACATTGATGGCTCCTGGAATATTGAAGTCGCCATTGGTAAAAGGACGTATCGCGCGATTGTTTAATTCGTTTGTCTCTGCGATCACATTGGTATAGTCGACAAATACTTCCATTGGGTTCCAAGATGGAATCGAAGGGGTAATGATATTCCAGACCACACTGGTGCTTTGATGAGGTCCAAGATGGTCAACCGTTATATTAGGATACACGGCTGTGGTATCAAATTGATTTTCGAGATGCACCACAAAGTTATCGGCCGGTAAATCTGATTTATTATGAATGGTTGCTGTAATCTGCAAAGGCGATGAAACCTCCGGATTAGGATTATCAAAGACGATGTGGTTGGCAAAAATTTCCAAATCTGAAGCGATCAAAACCTTCGGCTCGTTAAAAGGTCCCATTTCGGTAGCACAACCGTTGGTTTGTGCTTGCACTCTAGCTTGCCAATTGCTGCCCGATGGTAATTGACTTATGGAGCCGACATATAATTTACCATCTACTGTGTTGACATCATTTTCATCAGCAGGATACAAAACTA